>JBLIMF010000005.1:0-42793 GCA_047638615.1 Gammaproteobacteria bacterium | reverse complement strand
CATGGCCCACCACCGAAGGCCTCGGAATGACCGATCGAACCGAGGCGATCCTGAACAGCATCAAACAGCGACGATCCGTTCTCGAACCACCCGCGGACCAATAACGACCTCGGTCCAATCCGAACCGATGAGCCTGCGTCCCGTGGGTGGTCCGAGCAGCACTCGGTCGTGGGGGTACCGAAGGATGACCTCGATCGCGTCATCAGCGCGATGGGCCGGGCCACGATGCGCCACAAGCCAGTGAAGCTCAGCCCTCCACCGACTGACCGGTCAGAGGGGCGTGCAGTCCGTGAACCAGGTCCATTGACCATCAAGCAACTTCCAGTGGAGCTCTTGGATCAGGGTCTCGCCGGCCTGCTGGCGTTCCACTTCAACACCGAGGCTGTCACCGATGTCGGTCGCCACGCCTCCCAAGTTGTAAGTCCGGAAGTTCGATCAGCTCGCGCAGCGCGGATTCGAAGGTTGGGTCACCTTGCTCAGCCAACAGCGTGGCGCATTGTTCGGCGTCTTATCGCACGAAGGCCTCGGGGTGCAGCCGTCCCTTCAGGAAATCGGCATCTCCGTTCTGGATGCCGGCGACGAACAGGTCGAGGAACGCCCCGGGCGCTTCATCCGGGATCGTCGTGGTCGGCATCACTGTGGCCGAAGAGGGCGAACTCGCCGGCTTGTCGTCTGCGCTGCTCAGGACCAGGATCCCTGCGATGATCGAGAGCACGCTGCAGGCAAGCAGCGCCGGTGCTCCCTTGCGCCGGTTCATCATCCGCCTCCGCTCTGAGCAAAGGCGCCGAACGACCCATTCGAACTCGTCCTTCCACATCGCAACCACGTGCTTCATGGCTTGGCCTCGGCGGATCCCGAGGCCAGTCCTCGTTGAGGCCTGCGCCAAGAGCGATGCGCCGTCCTCAGAGATCGATGGTATTCACGTTCCACATCACGCGCGCTCCGATCTGTACTGGGCAAGCAATCTAGAAACTTCCCACGAACCGCCGATTCACGAACCGATCTCTCACCACATGGTGGGAAGAACCATGAGAAACCGGGTCCTGAGAACCACAAAAGCCCTGACGGATCTTGCGATCTGCCAGGGCTTCCTAAATGGTGGCGGGGGTAGGATTTGAACCTACGACCTTCGGGTTATGAGCCCGACGAGCTACCGAACTGCTCCACCCCGCGGCGAACAGTGATGTCATGATAGAGGCGTCCCAATGCGAACACAACCGGCCGCTTCAGAACGCTGCCTCGAGCGCATGCGGGGTGCTGTGACCACCGCCCAACAAGCCCTCAGCGCTGACTGACCAGATACGTTGCGTCGGTGACCGCAGCGACCGAAACCAGCGCCGACGCCGCCGCTGCCAACGAGACCCCCCGTGGGTTACTCGGCGCGGGTATTGCTGTCACTGCGTGGTCGACCGGAACAATTCTCGCGAAATACCTCGACATGGACGCGTTGGCGATCGGTACCTACCGGTTCTTCGTCTTTTTCATCGGCCTCACCTTCTACATGCGGGCCCGCGGTGTGCCCTTCACGATGCAGATCATCCGCAAGTCAATGTGGGGCGGCATCGCACTCGGTGCCGACATCGTGTTCTTCTTCTCGGCAGTCAAGGCAACGAGCGTCGTCAACGCCACGACCATTGGCTCACTGCAACCGATCTTGGTGGGCCTGGTCGCGGCCCGTTTCTTCGGCGAGAAGATCCGACCACGCGACGCCCTCTGGTCAATCGTCGCCTTGGCTGGGGCGTTCGTGGTCGTCACCAGTGCAACAAGCGACGACGTCACCAGCTTGCGGGGCGACCTGCTCGCCCTCGGCGCCATGTTCTCGTGGAGCGCGTATTTCATCGCATCGAAGCAATCCCGCTCGACGATGACATCGACCGAATTCACCGCGGGCACCTCGATCTGGACCGCGGTGATCTGCCTCGCGATCGGGCTCCCGCTCGGCCAAGACCTCTCGTGGCCAAACGCCTCCAATTGGGGCTGGCTGCTCCTGATGATCGTCGGCTCGGGCATCGTTGGTCATTCGCTGATGAACTGGTCGCTTCAGCGGATTCCTCTCTGGGTCGGGTCGACATTCACACTGTTCCTCCCGGTCGCCTCCGCCGCGCTCGCGTGGCTCATCCTCGACGAAGCCGTCACTGCGTTGCAGGGCATCGCCATGGCCTGCGTCATCGGCGCGTTGGCAATGATCGTGCGTGGCCAAACGAAGCCTGCGGCCAAAGCTGCGGCGGCGGCCGCTGCATGATCGCGATTGCCGGCACCGAACTCCTCGGCTACGCAGCGTCGGCAATCGTCGTCACGTCGCTCACGATGAGTTCGGTCGTCCGCCTGCGGGTGCTCTCGCTCTTCGGCTCGACCACGTTTTTCACCTACGGCTTCCTGATCGAATCAACCCCAATCATGGTGACCAACATGGCCATCGCCGCGATCAACATCTGGTTCCTGACCAAAGAGTTCCGCTCCGGAGCCATCGATCTCGGCGTGTCCGATATCCGGGCCGACTCACCCTTCCTCCTCGACTTCATCCGCTTTCACACAAGCGACATCGGCACCTTCCAGCCCGACTTCGCCATGCCCGTCGGCGACGACGTCTTGGCCCTCCTCCTCACTCGCGACGGATTGCCCGCCGGCGTACTCATCGGGCATCAAGACGGCGACACGCTCACCGTCGACCTCGATTATGTACTCGCCGCCTACCGCGACTCACGGCTCGGCAACTGGCTCTACGGGCCCGGCTCAAACGTGTTCCGCCAGCATGGCATCACCCAGCTTCGGGCCGAGGCAACCACCGACATTCACGATCGATATTTGCACCGCATGGGCTTCGCGCCAACGTCCGGAGGCGATCTGGGCGACTTCGTTCTCGTTCTCTGAACCGAGCCACCCAGGCCGCTGTCGCTATCCGAGAACTGGGACCGACTTCATTGCTTCGGCAATGGCCTCGTCGGGCAGTTCATAGTCGACCATGTCACCCGATAGGTACTTTTCGTAGCTGGCCAGATCGAGGTGACCGTGACCACACAGCGCCGTGAGAATGACCTTCTCTTCGCCGCTCTCCTTACAGGCAAGCGCCTCGCGCACCGCAGCTGCGATGGCGTGTGTGGGCTCGGGCGCCGGGATGATGCCCTCGGCCTTGGCGAAATCAAGAGCAGCAGCGAAACACTCACGCTGCGGAATCGAGATTGCTTCAACAAGGCCCTCGTTGTAAACGTGCGAAACGAGCGGTGCCATGCCGTGATAACGCAGGCCGCCCGCATGGATCGGCTCGGGCACAAAGCTGTGACCGAGGGTGTGCATCTTCATCAATGGCGTCATGCCGGCGCTGTCGCCGAAGTCGTAGCGATACTCACCTTTGGTGAGGGTTGGACACGCTGCTGGTTCCACGCAGCGGATGGTCGGGTTCATCTTGCCGGCGAGCTTCTCGCGCAGGAACGGGAAAGCCAGGCCACCAAAGTTCGAACCGCCACCGGTGCAACCAACGAGCACGTCGGGCACCTCTTCGACCTTGGCGAGTTGCAGCAAGGCCTCTTCGCCGATGATCGTCTGATGCATCAACACATGGTTGAGTACGGAACCGAGCGCATAACGGGCGTTGGGATCTTCCATACACATCGCCACCGCTTCAGAGATGGCGATACCGAGCGAGCCCGAGTGATCAGGGTTTTCAGCAAGCAGCGACCGGCCAAACTCGGTCAGCTCGGATGGCGACGAGTGCAGGGTGGCGCCCCAGATCTCCATCATCGTCTTGCGGTGCGGCTTCTGTTTGTACGACGCAGCAACCTGCCAGATCTCGCACTCCATCCCGTACTGGGCTGTGGCGAACGCAAGCGCTGAACCCCACTGGCCCGCACCGGTTTCGCTCGTGAGCTTTGTGATCCCCTCTTGATGGTTGTAGTACGCCTGCGGCACTGCCGTATTGGGCTTGTGCGAGCCGGCAGGGCTGACACCCTCGTACTTGTAGTAGATGCGGGCCGGGGTATCGAGCATCGCTTCGAGGCGCTTCGCACGAAACAGCGGACTCGGGCGCCACAGCTTGTACACGTCGAGAACGCCGCCGGGAATGTCGATATATCGCTCAGTCGAAACCTCTTGCTCGATGAGTGCCATCGGGAACAGCGGCGCGAAATCTTCCGGGCCAGCTGGCTCATGCGTACCCGGATGAAGCGCCGGAGGAGGCGGCGTGGGCAAATCAGCAACGATGTTGTACCACTGGGTCGGCATCTCAGATTCTTCGAGAAGGATCTTGTTCGGAGTGTCTTTGCGAGCCATGACCCGACAGTACTCCGCTAAGTTTTGCCGCAGCCCATGGGACTCTTTCGCAAAAAAACCGACGCCCCTAATCAAATTGACGTGCTGTGCACCGAAATCGTCCAACTCAAACAGCGACTCGATGCGTCCGATCGACAGAAGGCCGAGCTGCTCACGATGGTCGACACCGTCGATCAAACCAACTCGCTGCTCTACCAGCGGCTCGATTCTCTCGATGCGACCAGCGCACACCTGGACCACCGAGTCGGCACAATCGACCAGGAAAGCAACGAAATGCAGTTGCGCCTTGGTGCAGTCGCCGGAGATGTCGGAGAGGTTCGCGACGGCATCAACTCGATGCGGCAGCAAGTCGGCGAAGTCGATGCACGGGTTGGCGCTGTCACACAACGTGTCGGCGCCGTCGATGAACAAATCGGCCAGGTTGGCCAGCGGGTTGGCGAAGTCGGTAATCATGTCCATGCGGTCACGGAACTCTCCGGCCAGGTTCATGCCCTCGCCAACCGGCTCGAAGCCGAATCCAACAAGGTCCCGCCACCCCCTCCCCCGCCACAACCGCCAGACCCTCGGATCGGGGAAATACTGGCCCGGATCGACCAACTCACTGATTCGGTCACCGGCCACGGCGGACGCCTCGACGACCTCGCGGGCTCCGTTGCCGATCACGGCGGTCGCATCACTGCGGCGCAGGCAGCCTTGAGTGACGCCGACGTTGCGCGAGTCGAAGGCGAACAGGCTCGCGCCACCGAACTCACCGAATTCAACGAAAGGCTCCACGCGGCAGCTGCCGCAGCAACAGCCGTTCCAGACGAAGCCAACATTGCGAACGCTGCCGACATCGAAGCCCTGCAGAAGCAGGTCGGCCACATGACCGAAAAGATGTCAGCGCTCGACGACCGGATGAACCAGGTGTCACTCGAGCTGGCCAACCAGCTCACCGAATTGAGCAACGATCTCGATGTGCTGCTGGATCAGGCCGACGCCGAGAACGAGCCGACAGCTGACGATGCGGTCGCCGTGAACGAACTTGTCACCGAGGCGATCGGGTCGGTCCAACGCAGCACCGAGAGGCTCGCTGCCGAACAAGCCCGTTACGAAATCCAATTCCGAGCCGACCTGGCCGAACTCGCTGATCTTTTCCGCCGCCCGCTGATCTCAGACCGACGCAATGAGAACTCCGACCGCTGACACGGCTTGAGACTCATCGCACCGCGCACGAGGCGCGAGACGACGAGAGTTTTGCCGGCCCGGCCAGTCCAAGAGTCATCTCTCGGGCCGACCGAGCTGGTTGTGATCAACCTGCTTCGAGGATGGCGAGTGCGTCGGCAAGGCGAGCACGGGCTTCTTCGATCTTCGCTTGGTACTCACCGAGGGAGCCAATGGCGAGTGCGTCGTCGGCTTCTTGGAAGAGCGAGTCAGCCAGCGTCAACAATTCTGCTGCGTCGACGGGCAACCCGGACACATCGATGCCGTCGTCCTCGACCGGTGTAACCGCTCCACCATCACTGAGTTCGGTTGGAGCGCCGAGGACGTCACCGACATCGCCTTCGAAGCCAGGGAAGAGCCGTCGGACACCTTCGGTGATCGTGCTCGCCAGAACCGAGTTGTTACCGTTCGAGACAATGACGAAGCGGAACTCGCTCACCGAGCGAACCGTGCCGGTCTCTTGCGGAACAGCGACGTAATAGGGCCGCACCCAGATCAGGCCGTCTCCAACGGGGACCAATTGGAGGTCACCGAAGCGCACCTTCGTGCCGCCAGCGTCCTGGTTGTCGAGTGTGATGCGGTCAGAGATCTCCGACTGCGACTCGGCGTTGCCAGCCACACGAAGCGGACCGTCAGGAAGCCGACCGTTGCGCTCCTGCACGACGTACGTCGTCAACTGACCGTATGTATCAGGGTCACTCGACGCCGTCATGTACGCCTGCAACTGAGTGCGGGTGTCACCAGTCGAGAACGGTACAAACGGACGAAGGATGACGAACTCTTCCTTACGTTCCTCGCCCGGCTGGCTCGTGTCGAAGACCGTGTAATACGGCGTGAATCGTTCGGCATTCGACTCGGTAGCGAACGTATTGGCGGCCGCAGAAGGAGCCGCCGTATTATCTTCTGTCGTGATACTCCGCGTGTTGTTCGCCGGCGTCACGCTCGGAGCCTGGGCCACCGACCAGGCGTTGCCATCGCGCTGGAAGAACAACGCCGGATCGAGGCGGTACTTCGAGTAGATGTCCGTCTGGATGCGGAACAGATCTTCCGGATAGCGAAGATGTTCCCGAATCAGACGCGGCATTTCGTCACCAGGAGTGAACAGATCTGGGAACGCGCTCTGCCATGCCTTGAGGATCGGATCCTCGTCGTCGACGATGTAGAAGGTGACGTCGCCGGTGTACGCATCGACAACAACCTTGACGCTGTTGCGCACGTAGTTGTCGCTGTTCGACAGCCCCGACTGTGTCGAGCGCTGTACGGCGCCAATGGACTGGGCATACGGGAAGCGTGACGAGGTCGTATAGCCGTCGACAACCCAGACTGCTCTGCCATCAACTGCAACCGGATAAGGGTCGGAGTCGTACGACAAGAACGGTGCGAGCTTGTTGAGGCGGTCGTTGACGTTGCGCACCCACAGCATCTGGGAGTCGGGCTGGATGGCGCCCGAACCAACGACGTTGTAGTCGAGGAAGGCGAGGGCAAAAGCCGCGCGGCGGGCGAAGGAGCTCATCGCCACGCCCCGGTCGCCCTCGTACTGGTGGGGCTCTTCGCATTCGCGCTCGCTCGATGCGGTGTTGGCAATGCCGTAGCCACTGAGCGTCGGGCTGAAGTACAGCTCCGGGCGATCGAGTTCGAGCGTTCGGTAGTCGGGGCGCTGGTTCGACTGGACCTTGCTAGTCGGCGCCGCCACGAGACCACACCCCCGGGTGTTGATCAAGTGGATGCCTTGCCAGCTGCGGTTGGTGACACCACCGAGATCGAGCTCGCGGGCTGCCACGAGAACTTCTTCGACCTTGCCGTCCAGCTCATAACGGTCGACGTCGAGGTCTTCGATGCTCAAGCCAGCGACCTCTCCTTCGTCGACGAGGAAACGGGTTTCCATCTCAGCCGGGTTCAGTAAACGCACGTTGGTGAGCGGTTCGATGTCGGCCTCGACCTCAGCAGCGGTGAGCGTGCCGTACTGCACTTCGCGGATGCCGATGTCGGTCAGACCGAGTGCTTCGCGGGTCGCATCGACGTTGCGTTCGATGAACGGTGCTTCACGAGTTTCCTGGTTCGGATCGACCACGAGCGACTGGACGATGGCCGGATAGATCACGCCGCCAACGATCGAAACGATCAGCCAGAGCGCCGAAGCGAGGAACGGCAGACGCCACGAGTTGGTCTTAATGACCGACAGGTAGAGGCCTGCAGTCAGGAGCGCAATCAGAATCAACAGCATGATCGCCGGAATCTGCGCATTGACAACTGAGTAGGTAGCGCCATCGACGATACCGCGTGTGCTGTTGGTCAGTTCGTAGCGATCGAGCCAGTAGTCGCCTGCTTTGAGCACGGCCAGGATGGCGAGAAGTACCGCCATATGTGCCTTCGTCGCGGACCGGATCACCGGAGCCGGCGAGGCGAACACAACGCCACCGTTCAGGATGTGAGCGGCTGCGCTAAAGAGCAGGACAATGATGACGGCGGCGTACATCCAGTCGAGTACAAACGACAGGAACGGCAGCTGGAACACGTAGAAACCGACGTCGGCACCGAACTGCGGGTCGGGCGAGCCGAACGACTTGGAGTTTTGGAAAAGCAACCATTGCTGCCACTGCGCCACGGCAGGGAGCGCGATCAAGACGCCCAAAATGAGCGCTGAGGCGTAGCGAGCAAGGCGGAGCCGCTTGCCGAACACCTCGTGGAATCGCTCGACATATGGATGGACATTGGCCGGGAACGAGGTGGGCGCCGTTCGGTCCGCAACGAAGAGGTTGACACAGGCAAGGACCGCAAAGAACCCGAAGAACATCGCGAACAGCGTGAACTTGGCACCAATCACACCCCAGAAAACGTCACCCCGATCGAGGGCGTCGTGCCACAGATAGTCAACGTAGAAGCGAGCGATCGCACGCCCGAAGACCAAGACGAACATAAACAGTCCGCCGAGTGCAATCAGGATGCCACGGCCGGTGAAACGGCGTCGTGGGCGATCGACCGGAAGGTCTTGTGAGCGCCGCATTGGCGCTGAGATTACCGGTCCGCAGCGACCAACAGGCAGCGGCACCCTTGGTGGGCCGGTGCAAAGAGGTCGCCTGTCGGGAATTTGTCACCCGCGGCGATGGCGCCAGCGAGCACATTGTCTTCGCAATCCGGGCACGCCGAGAAGCGCGGATCGGCCTCCCACACGATGGGTGTATCGGCTGCGAAACCAGCGAGCACGCCACGGCCGTGGGCCCGACGCAGCACGTCGTCGAGGCTCTCATCGATGTGTTGGGTCTTCCATTCGCGGTAGACCGAGCGGACTTTCTTCGTGACGACAGCGTTGTCGCCGTCGCCTTCTTCGATGCAGCGGGCGAGGCGATCCCGCAACGGGACGACCAGCCACTGCTCGACAGCGTCGTTCGCAGCGCTGATCGATTCGGTCACGAGACCCTTACGCAGCTTGGCTGCGCCGATTCTTGATGTGGCGCCGCCGAGCTGGACCGCGGTCTCAAGGTCGTCGGCAATGGCGGCGGTGTAGCGGGCAACGTGCTCACGCGCTGTTGGAATCATCTCGTCGAGTTCGTGCACCGGCTCGCCGCGGCGGAGCGCATCGAGCACGTCGTTCTGCTCGTCGGCGAGCGCACGCTTTAACTTCTTTGCGCTCGAAACAATTAAGGGCGTCACGACCTCGTCACGTTCAGCAAAACAGACGGCTGCTGCCTCGATTTCCGACGCAACGGTGACGTCGTCGGTCTGAACATCCTTGACTTCTGCTGGATCAGTAATTTCTGAGATTTCTGCTGGACCAGTAATTTCTGAGATTTCTGCTGGACCAGTAATTTCTGCTGCTTTTGCAATTTCTGCTGCTTTTGCAATTTCCTTGTTCAGAGCAGGAGTCACGGCTGCAGGCACGTCGGCACGGATGCGGGCGAACAAATCGACCACCACATCACTGCCACTCTCGTCGACCACTGCTCGCTGAGCGATTTCGGCGATGTCTGCAATGTCTGCAATGTCGTCGGTCTCGATAGCCACTTCTTCGGTCTCGGCGACCGGCTCGACAACGGATGGTTCCTCGACAACCTCAACGATGGCTGCTTCGACCGGTTCGACGACGGCTGCTTCGACTTCGGTATCGCCGTCCGCAGTCTGCGCGGTGTGAATCACCGCCTCGATCACCTCGGCTTCCTCGACTTCGGCAGGCTCCACGATGTCGTCGACCGCGCGAAGTACGCCGCCTCCGCTCAAGATCACTGACACAGTTTCGTTGTCCGCTACGGGCTCACTGGCCTCGCCAACCGGCACTCCGGCTTCGGCTTCGGCTTCTGCTTCGGCTTCGGCTTCGGCTTCGGCTTCGGCTTCGGCTTCGGCGAGCACGACGGCCCTCGTTTCGGGGCGGTCCGAATTCGCGATCATCACGGGAAGCGGTCCCGTGGTCGGCGTGAGGTTCACGTATTCGTCGGGCTCACCGAGCGGCTGCATTTCGGCAACAACGTCGACGGCGACAAGCCGGGCTCGTTCGAAGGCATGTGACAGACGGTCACGGCCGTGGATCAGTTGTTCAATCTGCTCACGTGCCAGTTCGCGGCGCCGTGCTAGCTCGCTGAGCACCCGCTCTCGGTAGGCGCGAGCCTCGTTGACCATCTCGCGGCCCTGCTGCTTGGCCAGCGACAATTCGGCCTCAGCATCACCTGCCGCGTCGGCACGGCGGCGCGACGCCTCGATTTCGGCTTCCTCACGCACACGATTGGCTTCATCGCCGGCCTTGCTCAGTATCAGTGCTGCCGACTGCTCTGCTTTCTGGCGGATCTCGCTGGCGCTCTCGCGAGCGGTGATCAGGACGCGCATTGCTTCTTCACCAAGCAGCCGAGTCATCGCCTCGTCATCGACCGGAGCAGCGACGCCCGAGTCGTTCCGGGCAGCGGTGAGTTCACGTTCCAAAAAACGTTCGCGTTCGCGCATGCGGCCGAGTTCAGCCGAAACCATTCTCAAGAAATCTTTGACCTCAGCCTGATCGAAGCCGCGGCGGGATGTACCAAAAGATGCATCGGCGATCGACGTCGGCGACGATGGGTCAGGGCGCGAAATGGACATAGCCATATTCCGAAACTACGCGTCTCAACAACTGAGATGGTGGCAATCAGCGCAGAGTGACGCCGACAGGAACGAGCGGGTCGCCGCCCAAATCTTCGAGGGCCTGGAGCGCCTCTTCGAGCGTGCCCACCGGAATGATCTCGACATGCCCGTGGCTTGCATCGTCAAGCTTCTTACGAAGCTCGTCTTGGCCGTCGGCCAATTCACGCTGTGAAGCCGGTACGAGGAACACGTCAACGTCATGCTGCAGGACCGCACTGGCTTTCTGCGACAAGCCACCGATAGGCCCGACAGAACCGTCGAGCGAGATCGTGCCGGTGACAGCGATGTTCTTTCCACCGGTCAACTCTCCTTCGGTCAGCTCGTCGATCAGGGCGAGCGTAAACGCCAGACCCGCAGAGGGGCCACCGATCCGGCCAGTGTCGATATCGACCTCGAACGGCAAACTGACAACACGTGTGTCGAACGGACGGAAGCCAACGATCGTGCGGGTGGGGTCGTCCGGTGACGCAGCGAGTTCGACTGTCACGTTGAAAATGCCCGCGTCGGGGCGACGGATCTTGAGGTCGATCGTGTCGCCCGGCGACTTTGCGGCGAGCACGGCAGAGAGGTCTTCGACCGAGTTCAGCTCCATGCCCTCAGCTTCAAGAATCGTGTCGGATGGATCAATGAAAAGATCCGACGGAAAGAACTCAGCGCACAGGCCGTCGTCACCGATTTCACGGCACAGGACTTCCTCCACAACGACTTCGCCGAGGCTGATCTCGGGCTCGTAGCCAGCAGCAGTCAGAGCCACGAACTGCGCCTCCTGGGACGCTGTCCGCATCTGCTGCAGCGCTGCTTCACGGCGCTGCGACGGTGTCCGAACGCCGAACTTGTCTTCTGCGGTGAGGAGGTCGATCGCAGGGTCGCCCCGACCCGCAAACCATGACAGCAGCGACTGTTCAGGGGCGCTGACAGTGACGAAGAAGAAGTCTCCATCTGTCTCGAATCGTTCGACTTCGTCGGGAAGATCACCAAAAACGACACGCTCGTTGACCGACTCGGCCGAAGCCGGAGTCTGGGCGTACGGTGCCGGCTGCAACTCCATTAAACGACGGTTTTCCTTCTCAGCCACCAGTGTTGCTGGTGCCAACGCTGCGATGACGATGCCCACCATCGCAACCAGGCCCAGCCCGCCCAGCAGCCAGCCAAGCCAACGCGCCCTGGGCAGCTCGGCGTTCACGCTGTCCGAAACCGGTCTGCCCGGTGGGACCGTCGGAGTGTTGAGTACAGTATTGTCCGTCGTGTCGGTCACAGATCTCACCACTCAGGCCGGTTGGATGATTGGGCTCGCCATTGTGGCCTTGCTTGCGGCCGGCTGGCGTAAGACTGCCAGAGCGACGGCCCGAACACCACGCAAGCCGCCAGTTGTTCGCAGAAATTGGGTCCCAATCGGTATCGCCGAGACCACCGTGCCGCTGTATCGGCGCCCATTTGTCATCCGTCGTGTGTGGGCTGTCGTTGCCAGCGCCGGCATCGCCATCGTGATAGGCGCTATTCTCGCCATCGTCACCGCGTTTGCATTGGCGTTCGCCGTGATCACTCTGACGGACCTGTTGAAACAATGACTGGACCAACACGCCGCGACGTCGCCGTCGCAGGCCATCAGGGCGATATCGATACCGCTATTGCTGGCCTCACCACCGACGATGGCAGCATTCGCGCCACAGCGTTGGGCGCCCTCGAGCGACTCGGTGAATTGACCGACGAGCAATTGATCACAGCATTCGGCGATGACGATCCTCGCGTCCGCCGCCGAGCCGCCGAGTTGGCCGCAACCCATCCCTTAGTCGACCTCGTCTCACTGCTCGCAGACCCCGACGTGAACGTGGTCGAGATGGCGGCGTGGACAACCGGAGAGCACGAATCGAATCGACCTGCGGTGCTCGATCGTCTTCTGGAGCTGGCGCAAAGCGCCGAGGAGCCGCTCGTCCGCGAGGCCTCCGTCGCAGCGCTTGGCGCAATCGGCGACCCAGCCGCAGTCGATGTGATCATCGCCGCGTGCAGCGACAAGCCAGCCGTCCGCCGTCGCGCTGTTCTGGCCCTCGCCCCCTTCGAGGGAGCAAACGTCGAAGCCGCCATCGAACAGGCTCTCGAGGACCGCGACTGGCAAGTCCGCCAAGCCGCCGAAGACTTGAGAAGGGCACAGGCTCGACCTGACTGAAATGCGCAGGACCGATACGGCCCGTAGCGCAAATCAATCCACTCCTTTCGATTCGGTCCGCTGAGTCGGGATCAGATAGTTCGAGGCCGACACAGCATGAACCCGAGTTGGCCTCCGCCAACGAGCGGTGAGAGCTGCTGCTGGGACCGAGCGATGTGGACCAGCTCAGACCGAGCTCTAAAATTTGAAGCGGTAGACATTGGTGTCTCTGGCTTCGAAACCGATGCGCTGGTAGAGACGGTTGGCGGCTTCGCGTGACGGTCGGCTGGTCAGGCTGACATCTTTTGCTCCGCGTGCTTGGGCTTCAACGAGTGCTGCTTCGTTGAGCTTGCGGCCGACGCCATGACCGCGAGCGGCATCGTCGACGACAACATCTTCAATCCACGACTTCAGGCCAGTCGGGATGCGGTAAAAGGCAAGCGTCAGGCTGCCAACGATCGTCCCATCGACGCGGGCGGTGAACAACACCGTGTCGTCACCGTTGACAAGCAGCCCCAGCTGCTCAGCATCCGGGGCCGGCGACGACGACAGCTGCGGGATCAGCGAGGCGAATGCTGCAACCAACTCGTCGTCGACGACAATGGCCACCTCGATGGTCACTGAAGTCTCGACGTCGGCTGCTGCTGCTGCTGCTGCTGCTGCTGCTGCTGAAGAGTCGTTAAAGTCGCTCACGGTGAAGGGACGGTAGCGTGAAATCTATGGGGACCGAGCACGTTCGATGGCATCAACAACCGTCGTTGACGCGACCTGTTCTGATCGCAGGCTTTACGGGCTGGAACGACGCTGGTGACGCGGCGTCGGTCGCCTTACGGACGATGATCGAAGCCTGGGGTGCCGACGCACTCGCCGAGATTGACCCTGAGCCGTTCACCGACTTCGCCACGGTACGCCCGCAGATCAAGCTCGATAGCGATAATCAGCGCAGCATCACGTGGCCGACTGTCGGCGTGTGGTCCGTCTCCTTGCCTGGCACCGACGTGATCCTGGTGTTCGGCCCCGAACCCGCACTGCGGTGGCGCACCTTCTCCGAACAGCTCCTCGGCATCTGCGAAACCTTCGGCGTCACCATGGCGATCTCGCTGGGTGCGTTGCTCGCCGACGTCCCGCACTCCCGGCCAGTACCGCTCATCGGAACCGCTACCGACGAGGGGCTCATTGAACGATTCGAGCTCCAGCGATCCGAGTACGAAGGGCCCACCGGCATCGTTGGTGTCCTCCATGATCAGTTGAACCGGGCCGGCCTTGCCACTGCATCACTCTGGGCAGCAGTTCCCGGTTACGCCTCCCAGGTGCCGTCACCGAAAGCTGCGTCAGCATTGGTGGAACGCGCCTGCACGATGATCGGTACTCCTGCACCGCTGCAGCCGCTTGAGGCTGGCGCGACTGAATACGACGCTCGTGTTGCTGCGTTGATCGGCGACGATGACGACATGGTCGAGTACCTGTCTCGCCTCGAAGAGATCTCCGACGATTCAGCCGACGACGAACTCGTTGCGACGGAACCGGTCGACCCTGAAGGTTTGGTCGACGAAGTCGAACAGTTCCTTCGCGATCAAGACTGAATCGCTGGCACAGGCGGCGTGATGCCGAGCACCAGGCGCATTCAGGTGCGCCAGATGGGGTCGCGAACCTCGTCGAACGTTGCCGGGGCTTGCACGCCGTTGATGGCGTCGAACGCCATGTCGCTCCACCAGCCTGCGCCGGCGGTGGCCTCAGGGAACTGACCCTGGGCGAACCAGCCAACGTCACCAGTCTCGAGAGGGTGCGGATCCAACGACCCGCCCGTTGCACGACAGTGAAACAACAGCATGTACATGCCGAATCGGCTGAAGCCCATGCGTTGACCGTCGACCACGCCGAGCAAACGAGTCGGCTCGCACTCGATTCCGGTCTCTTCGTGGACTTCTTTCACCGCAACCTCAGCAGCCGAGTAGCCGACGTCGGCCCAGCCCGTGGGATACAACCAGACACCAGAATCCTTGCGCTGCACCATCAGCATCTCGCCGTCGTCGTTGCCGACAATCGCACCAACTGCCACCTTCGGGGTGACGTAGCCGGGCACGCCTTCACCGATCGACTCGACCCATTCGCCAACGAAGTTGTCGCGAGCGGTATCTGACCCGGAAACACCTGCTGCTGCGGCCTTGATGTCACCGGCGACGTGGAGTACCTCTTCGAAGCGTTCACGTTCGTACAGGCTTTCAGTGAAGCCCATTCCGGTCCGGGCGATGCCGGCGAGGGTTTCGCTCCAGCGCGCCAAATCGGGTGCCATATCGGGGCTCACCGCGCCGCCATCGGAATTGTCACTGCTCACCTTGTGCACGCTACGTCATCAACCCGGGTGCGGCAGGTTCGTGCCCACCAGGGAAAACTCAGATGACGGCGTGCAGAATTGCGCGCTTAATTTCTTTGCGGTGAAACTTGTCGGCGACGAGCTCGCCCGCCGACGTGCGGACATAGAACGTGTCAACGACCTCAATGCCAATGGTGTGCACCGTGGCATGGCGGATGTCGAGGCCAAGCTCGCCCATCGCCTTCGTGATCTGATGGAGAATGCCGATCTTCGTGACCGCACTGACTTCGATCACCGTTGCGTTGCTCGATGCACCGTCGTGGAACACCACCGTCGGCGGCTCCGGCTGCTGTGCCTGTGTCCGGCGACGACGCCGATAGGTCTTGGCACGTTCGACCAGCCGCGACTCAATCGCCAACTGATGAGCGAGCGCACGACCGAGATCGGTCTTGAGTGTGCGCCAGTTGATCCCATCCGCTGGGACGATGATACGGAACTCGGATGCCGCCATGCCCTGCTCGTCGGAGTGCGCTCGAGCCGTGAGCACATCGAGCCCGTGGAGCGACAGGACACCGGCGACTTTGCTGAAAGTACCGGCCGAGTCGGGACTGACAACGGTGATGAGATCGTCCTTGCGATGCATGGCGATCTCGCCAGCTGCCATCAGCATCAGCGTGCCTGCGTCGGGAAACAAGCTCCAGGTCACCTCGGCGATATCGCCGCCGCCAAGCACGTGGCGCACACGAGCTGCCAGTTCGTTGACCAAGTCTTCTTTCCACGAGCCCCACGCCGACGGGCCAGTGGCCAGCGAATCGGCTTCGGTGAGTGCGTGTAACAGATCGAGTCGTTCAACCGAACCGAGGGATTCAGCGACCTGGTTAATGGTGGCCTCATCAGTGAGATCACGACGGACAGCGACGTCGGGAAGCAGCAGATGATGTTCGACCATGGCCACGAGCGCGTCAACGTCGGCAGTTGGGAGCCCAAGCTTCGGACCGACCTGGCGGACCAGCTTCATCCCGACGATCGTGTGATCGCCCGGATAGCCCTTGCCGAGATCATGGAACAATCCGCCGAGCACAAGGAGGTCGGGGCGAGCCACACGGTCGACGAGCTGCGATGCGTTGGCAGCGGCCTCCCAAAGGTGCCGGTCGACGGTGAAGCGGTGATAGGCGTTGCGCTGCGGCTTGGACCGGTTTGGTTCCCACTCGGGGAGCAGGCGGGCAAACAGTTCTCGCTGGTCGAGCGCCTCGAGCACCCGAATCGAACGGTGCCCTTCAAGAAGCAGCGCCACAAGTTGGGCGGTAGCCCCAACGGGCCACGTTCCTTCCCATGGTTCAACCTCATCGTGCAGCCTGTCGAGCGTGCTGCGACCGATCCGGCACTCGTTGCGGGCAGCAGCGACTGCTGCTTGGAGAACAAGCGTGGGGTCGGCAACCGGGTCAGCCGCATCGGCCAATTCAATTTCACCATTACGCAGCACGATGCCCGATGAAATTGCGCGGTCTGGCAAACGGTCAGCGGTCGCGACTGATCGACCCCAGTTCTCGTCGACGAGCCAGGCGATGGTGCGCCCGGCTGCGGCGATGTCAGCCATCAGGTCATCGGCGTCGCTCCAGCCGCCAGCTTCAGCCGCGGAGTCCTGATCTTCGAGGCGGAGAACGTCGCCTGGACGTCCAGTGGAACGGTGAAGCGCCACACGCGCGCCAAGCAGAACGTCGTAGCAACGCTCGAGCTCGATGAGATCTTCGGGAAGAATCGACAGCCCGCTCTGGTGAGCCCACTTGAGCGACTGGACGTCGCGCAGTCCACCATGGCCTAGCTTGAGATCGGGTTCGAGCCGATACGCCACGTCGCCGGCATTGTCTTGGCGTTCGCGGACTCGGGCGCGCAAAGCGGCCAGCAATGTGCCGCTTTGCTTGTCCCAGCTGGCCCGCCCCTTGGTCGTTACTTCGTCGGCGAGGTCGCGGTCACCGGCGAGGAATCGCGCCGTGAGCAACGCCGTTGCGGAGTCAAGATCCTCACCAATAATTACGAGTTGTTCCTTGACGGTGCGGACTGCGTGACCGAGCTTGACGCCTGCGTCCCACAGCGGATACCAGAGCGCACTTGCAACAGCCTCGACAACGGATGCGGCCTTCTTGCCTTTGAGATCGTGGACCAGGAGTAAATCGAGGTCGCTCCACGGAGCAAGTTCTCCACGTCCGAACCCACCGACGGCGAGCAGTGCAAACCGGTCCTTTGCCGGCGCGTGATCGCTGACTGCGGCTGCAAAGAGCGAACGGACCCAGTCGTCGGTGATACCAGCGAGCGACTCACAGTACGCCGCACCGCCGTTTCGGAGGTCGTCAGGGTTTGCAGAAGCCACTGCGTCGAGGTGACCCTGCCGGGTACCCGGCAACGGAGCAGTCACTGGACGTCGATGGCGAGGGCGAGCACAGCAAGGCGGACACCGTCTTCATCGGAGGTGGCTTTTATGTTGAGATTGCCTTCTGGAGCGTCGATCTCCAAATTATACGCATCGATGTCCATTCCGAAGTTGTTGTCGTCGGCAGGAATTCGGGACCCGGCAATCGAGCTGTCGAACACCTCGTCACCTAACACCTGGCCACCAATGGTCAACCGCTCAGGAACGAAGCTGCGATCGCCCTCGAAAGCGAGGACGTCGAGATACGCCAACTTCCCGGTGCCCGCCGGCACGGCGATGTTGGCGGCGTACACATCGTCCGGCGAGAACCAGGAGAACGGAGTCGTCACGGTCATCGAACGCCGCGGCAGGGTTTCATCTCGGGTGATGATCACCATTGACCAGCCGGCGTAAGAACCCTGCACTTCGACGCTCTGGACATTGCCGACGAGATATTGGCCTGGCCCGGTGGACCTGATGATATCGGTCACGTCGGCGACACCGAAGTACTGCGTGGCATCGACATCGCCCCGACGGATCTGGTTGGCTTCGATCTTGACCCCTGCGACGCCTCCGGGGCCCAGCAGCGACACGCTGGCGTTGCTGCCGTCGTCGGGGATCTCGACGCCACGTTCCTTGAGGTCACCCGACCAGAAGAGATACGCAGCCTCGATCGAGCCATTTCCGATGTCGAATGAGGCCGCCGACGAGTTCTCCCAACCGAGTCTCGGATTTGACCCAATGAACGCCCCGGGCAGGTCCCAACGATTCAGCACATCGCCGACGCCATCCCGTGCATCGAGGCAGGCCGGCGCCAACTCGGAGCAGGTCATCAACGTATTGCCGACCATGATGATCTGGCCATGGTCGATCGAGGAATGGAGGAGGCGAGACACTGCGGAAATCGGCACTTCCAGTTCGTCTGGTGCGAGGTTGGACCCCACAACGAAGCTGCCAACCACGGAGCTAGCAAGTGAGAAGCGGACCGTCAGCGTTGTGCTCGACGCTGCCGGGATCCGAAACGTACACGACGCCCAGTCGTCGTCTGGATCGACGCATTCGGCGTCACCGGCAACCAGATCTGCGAAAAACACACCGTTCGGCACTTCGAGGAGTGCCGATGTCTCAATCATCACATCGGTGTTGTTTGTCGCAACGATGTCAATCGTGCCCGTTCCTCCAGCGAAGATCGGACCGGGGCTCGACAGTTCAATACTCAGAACCGATTGGTTTGAGGCGAAGCCAACCGGCGCTGCGATCTCAGGGAGAACGACCGACACGCGATTTTCCGGTTCAGTTCGGGCTGGCCGGAGTTCGACCTCCGTCGTGGTCGTCGAATCAGGCGCTGTCGTCGCGGTCGTCAGTTTGGTCTCGTTGCCTTTTGCAAGCTCCGTATTCGCATCCGTAGCAGCTTCGGTTTCATTCGTGATCGATGACGCGTCAAGTTTTTCGGGCACGTTTCGTACCAGGACCGCACCGGCGCCGAGCACCACGAGCAGCAACCCCACTCCAGCTGCCAAGGCGAACTTGCTCCGCCGCCCGGCACCGATAACCGGGCGGGTACCGACGCCGGCGCGGTATTTATCGACAGACAGACCGGTCAGAGCCGGGACGATCGCACTGGGAATCAGCGCAAGGAGCTCCCGACTAACTTCGACTCTCCGAGTACATGCCTCGCAGGCAACTGCGCCATCGTCACGGCTGGTCGTCGGCGTCAAGTGTTCGTCGGCGACGCGTTGTTCGTGCGCTGACAGGCTCGAGCGGAGCGCACCACCGAGCAACCTAATAAACGGGCGACAGTCGTCGTCGATGTCGTCATGACTGCGTTGCGCGAGGAGGAACGCCTCGAACAAACCAGCTTCAGCGCGTTGCACCAGTGCCGCCGATTCTGTGGCCGTTCGGCCGAGCATGGGTGCAAATTGGGCGGGCGGCTGGAGTTCGACGGCACGATGCCAGAGTGCGGTCTGCCACGGCTCTGGAAGTGCGGCAAATGCTTCAGCGATGGCATGTAGTTCGGCATCATTGACCTTGGAGCCCGGGCCATAGGTCCCACCAGTGAGCAAGGAGATCATCCGCGGCCGAACCGCACGCACGTCGGATTCCGTCGACGGCGGCGACTCCGAGCCGTCCTCGCTAGGGGTGCCGATCCCGGAGATCTCGCTGTGAAACGCTCCTAGGGCCCGGGTGACGTCCCGCTGAGAGCCCCGCCGTCTGTTCGAGCCGGCAACGGCAGTGAGAGCTTCGCCGTGACGGCGAACCAGTTCGTTCCACGTTCCGGGCAGGCCTAAGCGCGTACTCACCAAGAGTTGGCTGTCACTGGGAAGTTGGGGTGGCTGGTCCATGTCTCGTGCCTTCGCTGGGCAGCTGTAACGGCTTGCATGGGTTCTATCGACTGTTCAGTGCGGCTTCTTGAGAATTTCGAGACGCAAGGTTACCGGCCCGGTGCCCGGCCTGACGGCGCCCGCTCTTCTACTGTGCAACCCATGAGTCGTCGAGCACCGCGCATCATTGGTGTTGCCTGCGCAATGGCCACCTTGGCTGCGGCCTGCACTGTTGGCGAAGACAGCACGCCTGAAACCACTGTTTCTGCTCCGACCACGACGATTGCTCCGCAACGATCGGGTGACAGTCAGCTCACGATCGGGCTGCTGCTGCCGTCTTCAGACCCCATCATCGGACAGGGCCTTATCGACGCGTCGAAAACTGCTGTCGAACGGATCAACGTGGCCGGTGGGGTGCTCGGCCGCCCGGTTCGAATCGTCGAGCAAGACGAAGGACTCGGTGATGGCGGCGCGGCTGGTGTTGCAGCACTCCTCGCAAGCGACCCGCAAATCGATGCCGTGGTCGGCCCGGCATCATCACTGACGGCGCTGAACGAACTCGACACGCTCGTATCTGCCGGCGTGATGTCGTGCTCTCCGACCGCAACAGCGCTCGCACTCGACGACTTCCCCGACAATCAACTTTTCTTTCGCACTGCGCCGAGCGACTCCTTGCAGGCGCTGGCGATTTCCGACCTTGCCCAACGAACGGGTGTCCAAAACATTGCTGTCGCCCATGTGGACGACGTCTACGGCCGACCCTTCGCCGCCGCCGTGACCGACGCCCTCGCCGAAGGTACCCGGACCGTCACCTCGTACCCATTCAGTCGTGACGGCGGAATTGAAGACATTGCCCAAAACGTCGTCGAATCGGGGGCACGCGTCGTGGTCGTGCTTGCCGGCAGCGACGACGGCACCGCTTTCCTCGAAGCTCTGAGCACAACCAACTTCGGGTCGCTGGTCGACATCATCGTGAACGATCAGCTCCGCGATCCAGCGGTGGCGCAGCGCATCGAAGCACTCGACCCCAGCCTGCGCGATCGGGTACGGGGCGTGGCACCGCAAGCTCAGTCCGCCAACGAGAACCGGCCGTTCGACCCGCCGGGCCTGTTCGCAGCCAACGCCTTCGATTGCGTCAACCTAATCGCGCTTGCGGTCGGCCTGGTCGGTACAGACGATCCGTCGGTGTTCGCCACGCAAATTCCAGCGTTAACGACTCGCGGCCGAGTGTGCCGATCGTTCGACGAGTGTCGCAGGCTCCTCGACGAGAGCTTGAACATCAACTACAACGGGCCTGACGGAATCACCGAGCTACTCGTCGTCGGCCACCCGGCACGGGCACGCTTCGACGTGTTTGCGTACGACGAGACCGGCCGCGGCGTGTTTGAGCAATCGATTATCGCCTCGCGCTTCTGACTTGTGCAAGCGCTGGCGGCCTCAGATCAGAAAATATTCCCGATGTTCTCGAGGTAGCCGACGTAGAAGGCGCCGAACTCGCCGTAGAGCGCGGAGCCCTCGTCGAAGCGCATCGTGTAAACAACTTCCTTAACAACGTCAGGGCTCTTAGCGAAGAGGGTGACGCCCCACTCGAAGTCGTCGAGGCCGGTCGAACCGGAGATGACCTGGGCGACCTTGCCAGCGAACTGGCGGCCGCTCTTGCCGTGCTCCATCATCATCTCGTAGCGACGCTCGAACGGTGTGGCGAACCAGTTGGCACCCTGCTCACGCTTTTTGCTCATCGGGTAGAAGCAGAAGGCGTTCAGGCCTTCGGGCGGGATCGTCGGGGTTAGCCGGCCACGCAGCATCTCCTCGGGCATGCCCTTCGTATACTCGGAGATCTCGGTGATCGAGACGTAGCTGTCGACGATGTCGAGGCCCGCCTGCTGGAGCTGGGTTTGCAGCCGACGCAGTGTGCGCCAATCGGCGCACAACGCCATAAATGCCACGTCGGACTTGTGCCCGATCATCGCAGCGGTGATCACTTGACAGTCGGCTTCCTCAGCTGCCTTGACCGCAGACACGACCGCTTCTCGATCGAGAGTCGGGGTCGACTTGCCAAAGAGGTGGACGACGCTGAGACCTTGCTCCATCAACATGAGGCCACGCTACTGGCGAATCAGCAAGCCCCTGGGCTTCGACTGGACGAACCCGGATATCAGAGGCGTTCGGGTGAGTACACGTTGAAGGTGACGCCACGAACGAAACCTGCGAGGAACAGGTTTGCGCGACGTGCAGCGTCGACAGCCAACGCTGTCGGTGCACTCACTGCCACGACCGCGCTGAAACCGGCGGCCCAGGCCTTCTGCACCATCTCGATGCTGGCCCGGCCGCTGACGAAGAGCCCAAACTGCTCGTCGCTGTGAGCCGGCAATGCCTGGGCAGGGTCAAGCAACATCGAACCGATGACCTTGTCGACGGCGTTGTGACGGCCGACGTCCTCCCGCATCAGCAGAACGTCGCCAGAGCGGGTGAAGGCTGCAGCGGCGTGGACCGAGCCGGTCCGGGCGAACAGCCCCTGGTCACCGAGCACTCGGTCGGGCATCGATCCGATCACGTCGAGGTCAAATGCTTCGCTCGACGGAATCGGCGTGAGCCGAGCGCAGAGGTCGTCGAGTTGTTCGCTGCCACACCATCCGCAGCTAGACGACACGTTGCCGAGGCGCGGAGTCGGTTCAGGGGCGCGGCCACCTGTCTCAACCGTGACGATGTTGAACTCACTTTCGACATCGCTCCGGTCGGCGCAGTAACGAACGCCGAGGATCGAAGCGTCGCCAAGCAGTCCTTCGGTATGGCAGAACCCGGCCGCCAATTCGTAGTCATTGCCGGGCGTGCGCATCGTGGTGGCAATCAGCGTTCCATCAAGTTGGATCGACATGGGCTCCTCGACGATCAGTTCGTCGGGGCCACGCTTCACGTGACGGGATTCGCCGACGCCGGTCACCTTCGTGACGAGCATGCGTTCGGAGCGACGACGAGCCATTGCTGCAGGCTACGCGGAAGGTTCGACCGACGGGGCCGAACCCACGCTGGCCAAGAACGGCTGCCAGGCATATGCGGCCCGATCAGCTCATTGGTCGCAGCAACCGTCACCAGAGCAATCATCGTCAGAAGTGCGCGCATGGGAGACGCCCGACACCACGTTGATGCCCACCGCAGCGCCCGACGCGATCGACGGCACTGTCGACTGATCTGAAGCTGCAGGTCCGCCAGAGCGGGCCGGCTGCAATAGCGTCGGCAACATGAGTAGCCGCACGGCCCGATCGGCGCGGCTACCGCTGTATCTCGGCGGCCTGATGGGTCCGTTCGGCACCGTCGTAATCATCCCGATGTTCCCTGAGCTTCGGGAGACTTTCGATGCCTCCTCTGCAGCGGTGAGCTGGGGGTTCACGATCTACATGCTCCCATTCGCTGCAATGCTCCTCGTGTCGGGCACGCTGGGCGAACGCTGGGGACGGCGTCGATCGGTCCGCTCGGCGTTTTTGCTCTTCGCCATCGCCTCGCTTTTTTGCGCCCTGGCACCCAACCTCGCCGTATTCCTGGTGGGGCGAACGCTGCAGGGTATGGCGAATGCGTTTATTACGCCACTGCTGGTCGCCGGGCTCGCCGAGGTGGTCAAGCCATCAGCATTCGGTCGGTCGGTCGGCATCTACTCGAGCTTCCAGGCTGCGGGCGGAGCTCTCGCACCCGTGGTCGGCGGGCTCGCTGCCGACGTCAATTGGCGATGGGCATTCGTCTGCGTGGCGATCATGGCAACACTCCTCGCTACCGCTCCCCCGCCGGGCGAACCACGCCGCGACGCAGCGCCGCCCGAGTTCCGACCGCTTCTCACCCGACGCATGTTGATCTTCGGATGCGGTGTGTTCTTCGCCGCTGCGGGCCCAATCGGCATCGCCGTTCTGGTCGGCGTGGCGGCGCGCGACGAGTTGGGTCTGTCCGGCGGTCAAGCAGGCCTGTTGTTGCTCTGTGGGCCCCTTGCAGCCATGATCACCGGCCCGTTGTGGGGCCGGCTGCTCGACAACTGGGGACCACGGCGGAGCGGCCTGGTGGCCATCGCTGCCGCAACGACGGCCGGCGCGTGCCTCGCCCTGGGCGCAACACCCGTCTCGCTGGCCGTGATCAACGCAGTGAGCGGTGCGCTGATCGGTTTCGTCGTTGTTGTCGTGCAGTCACTGGCGAGCACCATTGTCGACGGCAACCGAGGAGGCGCTCTGTCCTTCGTGTTGGCCTTCCGGTTCCTCGGGCACGGCATCGGTCCGGTCGTGTGGATTCCTGTGCTCGGCATCAGTGCGCCGCTAGCGTTGGTTGGTGCAGCCTCACTGGGCATCATCACCTTCGCTGCCTTCTGGATCGTGAACCAACCGTCAAACACAGCGGCCCGTTCCCCGGCCTGACGTGACGCTTCTCCCGCTATTCCCGACCAATCTGGTAGGGATTTCCGGTATCGTTATTTCATGGCTGTTAACGTCCGAATCCCCACCACAATGCGTCCGATAACGGGGGGCGACAAGCAGGTTTCCCTCGAGCCTGGCTCGCTGTCCGAAGTCATTGCGGCACTCGAAGCCAAACACCCTGGCATGGGCGAGCGAATCCTCGATGAAAACGGCGCTCTTCGCAAATTTGTCAACGTGTTCGTCGATGACGACGATGTCCGGTACCTCAACGGCCTCGACACCGCTGTTCAAGACACCTGGACCGTCAGCATCATTCCTGCTGTCGCCGGCGGCTGAGGCGTAGGGTGCTGCATGCGCGTGTTGGCGGCACCTGACAAGTTCAAGGGCACTGCGACCGCTCACGAGGTGGCGGAGGCGATCGGCCATGCCTGCTGGGAACTCGACATCGAATGCGTTGAACTCCCGTTGGCCGACGGCGGCGATGGGATCCTCGATGTACTCGGTGGCCCGAACCGCACCTCGACCGTCACCGGGCCGCTCGGCCAACCGATTAAAGCGGCTTGGCGGCTGCACAAAGACACCGCTGTCATCGAAATGGCTCGTGCCAGCGGTTTGGTACTCGCTGGCGGCAAGGCCGACAACGACCCGCTCGACGCCACGACTGCGGGCACCGGTGAGCTGATCGACAAGGCACTCGACTTCGGCGCCAAGCGCATCGTCGTCGGCCTCGGCGGCTCGGCAACGACCGATGGCGGGTTCGGCGCAATCCGCGCCATCAATGCAATCTCGCGGCTCAAGCAGGTCGAGCTGCTCGTCGCCTGCGATGTCATGACCACGTTCACCGATGCTGCGGTCGTCTTTGGCCCACAGAAAGGTGCGTCACCCGCACAGGTCAAAATGCTCACAGGGCGGCTTCAACGGCTCGCTCAGATGTTCGTCGAAGACTTCGGCGTGGACGTCACCGCGATTGTTGGCGGCGGCGCCGCCGGCGGCCTCGGCGGTGCACTTGCTGCGATCGGTGGACGACTCGTCCCTGGCTTCGAACTCGTGGCCGATGAACTCGATCTCTACGACGTGCTCCCGACGGTCGACCTCGTGATCACCGGCGAAGGCGAACTCGACGAAACGAGCTTCGGAGGCAAAGTCGTTGGCGGCGTCACCCAACTGGCCGGCGAATACCGCATACCGGTCGCGGCGATCGTCGGCGTTGCCGATCCAGCGGTGATGCGCGAGTGGGCCGACCGCCTCACGGTGGAGTCACTCGTGGAACGCTTCGGCGAACACGTTGCCCTCAATCAGACAAAAGAGAGCATCCAGCGTGCGGCAACGCTGCTGCTTCGCTCGCGCCTCGATCAATAGACACGAACGAGGTCAAGCCCCGGTCGCTGCCTATTCGGTTGTGGTCTCTTGCGCGTTGGGATCTGCTGGCGCAACGACACCGTCACCGGCCACAGCAGGAGCCGAACCGAGTTCATCGCCCGTTGCCCCACCCGCTTCAGCGAGCTGCAGGAGTGTTTTGTCAGCCTGATTGTTACCAAGCACGACGAGGACCCCGGCTTCCCCGAGTGAACCATTTTCGGTCGGCGCAGGGGTCGAGACCGGCAGTACCGACACGTTGCCGAGGGTCCGACCAACCGATTCGCCGACGGCCTGAGCGGAGGTGTTCGCAGGGTCGAAGTAGACAATACTGTCGTCGATTGTCTGACCGGCGTCCACGGGCGTGCCCATGGTGTAGCCAGCGCTGACCAGCGTTTCGGTCATGCGACCCGCAGAGCCGCCGAGGGTGTTTCCGTTGGCGACCACGACGATGGCACCCGCGGTCACGAGTGTAAGCGTCGTCGTCGTCGTCGCCGGCGCCTCGGTGGTAACGACGCCAACATCAATGGTGGTCGGCGTGCCACTGGCCCCAGCAACTTGTTCGGATGGGTCGCTTGTACCAACGGCCGAGCTGTCTTCCTGAGTCAGGTTGCGGAGAATCAAGAAACCCGCAATGACAGCCACGACAGCCAGCACGATGCTGAGCGTCGAACCGACCGGCGAGCCGCCGCTGCCCTGGCGGGGGCTTCGACGCGCGGTGCCCGCGCCTCCACCGACTGCGGCATCTTCATTGCTCATGCTTGTACACCTTCTTCAGAAGCAGCTGCGGCGACGCCATCAATCCGTGCCTTACGCGCCCGTAAACGGAGTCGCTTGAGCCGACGGACCACAAGCGGATCATGCTCGGCAGCATCAGGGTTTTCGAGCACGACTGCTATCTCAGCGTCGTATTCCTCCGGCGAGCATTGAAAACGGGCACGAACGACCTGGTCGCGAGGATCGTCGTTGGTCCACCACGATCGTTCAAAATCGAGCATGGCGGCATGTCGTTCGCTGAGCATCAATGCACACACTGCCTGTTCCGCAGCGCGAATTACAAGCACCACGCAAGATATGTTGCTCGGCCATGGCCGAGCACGCGACCAACCGCCCCTTCATGATCGGTGTCGCTGGTGGCAGCAGCTCCGGCAAAACCACCATTTCCGAGCGGCTTGTCGAGATGACGGGCGCAGAACACCTCTCTCGAATCGAGCTCGACTCGTACTACCTCGACCGCACAGAACAGGCTTTGGAAGATCGAGCGAAGGCCAACTACGACCATCCCGACGCCTTCGACTGGCCCCTCCTCAACGACCATCTGGCCGCGCTTGCGAACGGCGCATCTGTCGAAGTCCCGATCTACAACTACGCCGATCACAACCGCAGCGGTGGGACCCGCACGGTTGAGCCGAAGAAGATCGTCGTCGTCGACGGAATTCTCGTCCTCTGGGACCGGACGCTCCGCGAGCGCTTCAACCTCAAGATCTTCGTCGACACCGCACCGGACATCCGCTTCATCCGCCGTCTCACCCGCGACGTCGCCGACCGCGGGCGCACCGTTGAGAGCGTCATTGACCAGTACCTCGAAACTGTGCGGCCCGCCCACGAGCGCTTCATCGAGCCGAGCAAGCGCCACGCCGACGTGATCATCCCCGAAGGTGGCCTGAACCGTCCCGCTCTCGAAGTACTCCTCGCCCGAGTTCGCGAGCTCACCGTCTGATCCGGTCACACTGTGCCTGGCACGGTGTGACCGGATGGCCATGCGAGTTGAGTGGGCGCGACCATTTGGGTGAGACTCGACTCATGAACTCGATCTACGACGAGACACACGAACTGTTCCGTGAGAGCTTCGCGGCCTTCGTCGATGCCGAGATGGCCCCGAAATACCACGACTGGGAAGTTGCTGGGATCATGGACCGCGAGCTGTACACCGCTGCCGGCAAGCACGGCTTCGTCGGCCTGTCCGTTCCCGAGCAGCACGGTGGCGGTGGAAACGGCGATTTTCGGTTCAACGCGATCATCGCTGAAGAGCTTGCGAAGCGCGGGATCAACGGCGCCGGCCTCGGCCTGACGCTCCATAACGACATCGTCACCCCGTATTTTATCGAATACTGCACCGACGAGCAGGCCGAGCGCTGGCTGCCCGGCATCGCATCCGGCGAGCTGGTCACAGCAATCGCGATGACCGAGCCCGGTACCGGCTCCGACCTTGCCGGCATCAAGACCACCGCCGTGCGCGACGGTGACGAGTTCGTCCTCAACGGCGCCAAAACCTTCATCACCAACGGCATTAACTCCGACCTTGTTGTGGTTGTGTGCATCACCGACCCCGAGGCGGGCCGCGGTGGAATGTCGCTGCTGGTCGTCGAGCGCGGCATGGAGGGTTTCGAGCGCGGCCGCAACCTCGACAAGATTGGGCAGAAGTCAGCCGACACCGCCGAACTTTTCTTCGCAGATGTCCGGGTCCCTGCAGCCAACGTTCTCGGCACGGAGGGCAAGGCGATGGAGTACCTCGCTTTCAACCTCGCCCAGGAACGTCTGTCGATCGGCATTTTCGGCGTCGCTGCTGCAAAAGCAGCACTCGATTGGACTGTGGAGTACGTCAAGGAGCGCACCGCCTTCGGCACGACAATCGCGTCGTTCCAGAACACCAAGTTCGTGCTCGCCGAAGTCGCCACCGAGGTCGCTGTTGCTCAGCCGTTCATCGACCAGTGCCTTCTCAAGTTGAACGAGGGCACGCTCACTCCTGCGGAGGCTGCTATGGCGAAGCTCCATGGCACCGAGTTGCAAAACCGGGTGACCGACCGCTGCCTCCAGCTGTTTGGCGGCTATGGCTTCATGACCGAATACCCGATTGGCCCGGCCTACGTCGACGCGCGGGTCGCCACGATCTACGGCGGCACAAGTGAAATCATGAAAACGATCATCAGCAAAGACGTTCTGAAGTAGGAAGCTCCGGCTGTGTAGCGCCTCGGCAATCTCGGGACGCCACACAGCGGATTCCGCCTGGAAGCGTCCCAAGTTTCTCGCCCACCGGGCCAGATAGTTGCAAAAGGGGCCTGACCCCCATCGGCAACTATTCGAGGCTGAGGATCGTGACGACGCCAGTGTCGCCGTTGACCTTGATCATGGCGCCGTCGGGGATCTTCTCAGTGGCCTGGGTGGCACTGATCACGCACGGGATACCGAGCTCGCGGCTGACGATGATCGCGTGCGACAGCGCGGCACCCACGTCGACGACCACGGCGCCCGACGGGACGAAGAGCGGTGTCCACGACGGGTCGGTGATTGGTGCGATCAGGATGTCGCCAGGCTGGAGTGCAAGAGGATCGTGGCTGTCGAGAATGACGCGGGCGCGCCCCTCGGCCGAGCCGGGGCATCCCGGCATCCCCTGCAGCGTGTCGCCAGCAACGAGCTTGTCGGGAACATCTTCGCCTTTGACTCGCCACGCCGCCGGCGAATCCGGATGCCCGTCGAAGATGAACGGCGGTTCACGAGTGAGGAGGTCGTCGTACTCGGCACGACGCTGACGCACGATGTCGAGCATCGAGGTCGGGGCCGCAAGCAGGGCCGGCCACTCCTTCTCCTGGACCATGGCGAAGTCTTCGATTTCGTCAAAGCCGCCAGCCTCGACCATACGGCGACCCAGTTCGCGGAGCGCGACGCGCAGTTCGTGGATGAAACGGATGTTGTTGGTCTTGGTACGCTCGCGACCGGGCAACCACGCAGCTGACGATGCAATCGCTGCACTCAGCTGGCCGTGCGTTTCGGCATCGCCTTCGACCATGGCGAGCAAGATTTCGCTCACTGTTGCCCGCTCAGTAGCGCGCGCTTCGAATTGCAGACCCGGCACCAACTTCGCGGGCGAAATGCGCATTCGATCGATGGCGCTGAGGGCGAGTTCGGGATGTGTCTCCCAGGAGTTCGAGCGGCTCTCCCACTCATTTGGACCGCGCGATCCAAACTCGTAGAGGAATGCTTCGAACTGTTCCAGCCAAGCGGCCACATCAGCTGCATCACTGGCACGAAGACGGTTGAGCATTCCGTGGACTCCGGCGTCGAATGCCGCCGCGACCTCCGCGCTGGATGCCGCGCTCCGGCCAAGGTCCCACATGGCATGCGATGGCTCGGCGGAGTCAACCTGGCCGATACCCGCGATGATTGGCATGATCAGATCGGTGCGACCAACCGCCGTGGCAACAGCACTGATGATGCCAACAGGCACGGTTGCCATGTACGTGGTGAAAATATGGTGGGAGAAGTACCGCCTGTGCCCTGGAGCGGCATTCGCGTACAGCTGCCAGATCTCGTCGTCCGTCATGGACGAGTAGTCGGGTCGGTTGGCGCGCAACTGCCGGGTGTCATTGCGATCCTCGGTCAGTTCATTGATGTCTTCGATCTTGGTGAGCGAAAGCGCCCAGCCGAACGTGCCGCCAATCTTCTCGGTCGCAGCGAGATCTTCGTCGCCGTCGACTGCCACATAGGGCGGAATGCCCGGCTGCGCGCCGAAGAACTGTTCGTCCATGTCCTTCCACGTCAGACCAGGGGCGCGCTCGCCAAACAGGCGGATGATCGACGCGTTGAGGTAGCAGTAGCCGCCAACGATGCCCAACTGGGCCATCTCGTCAGCCGGGAACTCAGCCATTTGGAAGGCGCCAATGCGCTCCCAAGCTTCGCGCCATGCGATCTCGGAGTGGAACATGATTCCCGAGCCGGTGAGCGGCGTCACGGGGTCCGGGAAGACCTCCCCGACGTTTGCTCGGGTATAGAGCGGAAACCGCTCTGACAGCTCGGAATCCGTGACGTAATACTTCTCGCTCATTGCGTGACCCCCAGATCAGGCGGCGTTGTGCCTAACGTCACACTACACATGCTCGGGAAACACCAACGAACTGGTCGGTCACACTGCGCCTGGCACAGTGTGATCGTTAGACGATCTTGTTTTGGCCTTCGCCCCAGTACCGGTCGCGGAGCACGCGCTTGTAGAGCTTGCCGGTCGGGAGTCGGGGCAGTTGGGCGTCGAAGTCGATCGAACGCGGCACCTTGTGACGGGAAAGATGTTGACCACAGAATTCGGTCAACTCCAGAGCGAGCGCATCGTCACCCGCAATGCCCTCAAGCGGCTGCACGACGGCCTTGACCTCTTCGCCGAGGTCGACGTTCGGCACGCCGAACACCGCAGCGTCGGCAACCTTCGGGTGCGTGATCAGCAGGTTCTCGGTCTCTTGCGGATAGATGTTCACTCCGCCCGAGATGATCATGAAGGTTTTGCGGTCGGTGAGGTACAGGAAGTTGTCCTCGTCGACGTACCCAACATCGTTGACTGTGGTCATCGTGCCGTCGCCCGAGGTCGACTCGGCGGTTTTGTCGGGGTCGTTGTGGTACTGAAACTCGGTCCCTGATTTGAACCACAGCGTGCCCGGCACACCTGCTGGCATTTCGTTCATGTCGTCGTCGGCGACGAACACTTCGCCGAGCACGATCTTGCCCACCGTTCCCTTGTGCGCCAGCCATTCCTCAGAGTTGCAGGCGGAGAAGCCGAGCCCCTCGGTGGCGCCGTAGTACTCGTGGATGATCGGCCCCCACCAGTCGATCATCTGCTCTTTGACCTGCACCGGGCACGGTGCTGCAGCGTGGACTGCAAACTCAAGCGACGAGAGGTCGGGCGCTTCCCGCTCGGCGATGGGAAGCTTCAGCATGCGGCTGAACATCGTGGGGACGAGCTGACTGTGTGTCACGCCGTACTTCTCAATCAGCCGAAGGTATTCGAGTGGGTCGAATCGCTCCATGATGATGGCTGTGCCGCCCTGGCGGATCGTGAGGTTGACCGCAGCCTGTGGCGCCGAGTGATAGAGCGGTGCGGGCGACAAGTAGATCATGCCGTCGCGGTACTGCCAGAGGTTGGAGAGGAAGTTGAAGATCGGCAGGTTCTGCGACGGCGGCTGCTCGGGGAGCGGCCGAATGATCCCCTTCGGTTGACCCGTGGTTCCCGACGAGTAGAGCATCGACGTGCCGAGGAGTTCGTTGTCGAGCACTGTCGTCGGTTGATCGTTGATCGCTGTGGCATAGTCCCGAATGCGCTCGTCGGACCCCGCCGGCACACCGCCAACCACGAGGATGAGAGACACGTCGTCAAAGGTCGGCATTGCTTCGACGACAGCTGCCAGCTTCCCTGAAGACGTGATGACGACCTGCGACTCGGAGTTGTTGACGATGTACGCCATCTCGTCGGCGGTGAGGTACGAATTGATGCAGGTGTAGTACATCCCAGACCGTTCGCCAGCGGCGCACGACTCGAAGTACCTGTTGTTGTTCTCCATGAAGATCGAGTAGTGATCGAGTGGTTCGAGTCCATGTTCGACAAGCAGGTGAGCAAGCTGATTGCTGCGTCCCTCGAACTCGCGGTAGCTGACTGATTCACCTGTCGAAGCCATGATGAAGGCCGCCTGATCCGGATGCGCTCTGGCGTGGTGCGCTGCGTACATATTCGTCCCCCAAAATCGTTCGTTCGGAACCTCGTTGCGCCGACCGTATACGGTCGGCGCATCAGCCGATCGAAAGGGACGTCATGAAGGTCACAGTGTTGGGTGCAGGCTCATGGGGAACGACCGTTGCGTCGCTCGTTGCCGGGACAAACGAGACAACGCTGTGGGGTCGCGATGTCGAGCAGATGGCCGAGGTGCGAGAGCAGCACACAAACTCGAAGTATCTCGACGGCTTCACGCTCCCGGAGAGCCTCGATGGAACGGCCGACCTCGAAGAAGCGGTGAGCGGAGCACATGTACTGGTCGTCGGCGTGCCGTCGCACGGGTTCCGTTCAACGTTGGAGGCGGCAAGGCCGTTCGTGCATCCGTGGATCCCGATTGTGTCGCTCACCAAGGGTCTCGAGGGTGATTCGATGATGCGGATGACCGAAGTGATCAAAGACGTGCTCCCAGGCCGTCCGGCTGCTGCACTGTCGGGGCCGAACCTGGCGAAGGAAATTATGGCGGGGCAGGCTGCGGCGAGCGTGATTGCCACTGAAGACCTCGAAGTCGCCAGTGCACTCCAAGCCGTGTTCCAACAGGGGCTGTTTCGCGTGTACAAAAACCACGACGTCATTGGCTGCGAAATGGGCGGCGCCCTGAAGAACGTGATCGCGATCGCCGCTGGGATGGCCGAAGGATTGAGCGTCGGCGACAACACCCGTTCGGCTGTGATCACCCGCGGGCTGGCTGAGCTTTCACGCCTGGGTGAAGCAATGGGCGGAGAGATTGCGACCTTCGCTGGCCTGGCCGGAATGGGCGACCTCATCGCCACGTGCGTTTCGAAGCACAGCCGGAATCGGTACGTCGGCGAACAACTCGGCCAAGGCCGCTCGCTGCAAGACATCCTGGACGAGATGAAAATGGTCGCCGAGGGCGTCAAAACGGCGAGCAGTGTGATGACGCTTGCCGAGCGACACGGAGTCGACCTCCCGATCTGCAGCGAAGTGCACGGCGTGATCAAAGGCGACATCACTGGCGGCCAGGCCTTCCGCGGGTTGTTCCGGACTACCCCGGGCCACGAAGCCGAACCGGGCTGATCCACCAAGCCAATTACACGGGTTGCCCAATCTCGTTGCGAGCGGTTTCGGTCATGGTGGAACGCTGTGGGGCGTGGGTCTGCACCCACTCCGCAATTGTTGCGAGCACAGGCCCGAGAGTGGCCGACATCTCCGTGGCCGCGTACTCCACTCGTGGCGGTATTTCGTTGTACTGGGTTCGGTTGACCAGGCCGTCGCGCTCGAGTTCTCGGAGCTGGCGGGTCAGCGTGGTCGGAGTGATGGGATCGAGCCGTTCCACGAGTTCATTGAAGCGGGCCTTGCCGCTCGTCGTCAGCGTGCAGAGAATCCCGAGTTTCCAGCGCCCACCGATCACACTCGTGAAGCCGGCCATTTGGCACACGGTTGGGTCTGTTGTGTCATCCGTCATTATTTGCCACTTTCTTCCGTTAGTACCATTGTAGATACCAGTACCGTATCGGTACTGTAAATGTCTCCGCAAGAAACGAACTCCCCGAGGAGACATCATGAAGGCAGCAATCCTGAGCGAGTACGGAAGCGACCTCGAGGTCGTCGAGGTCAATCGGCCTGATCTTCCCGATGACAGCGTGATGATTGAAGTCCACGCAGCCTCGATCAACCCGATCGACTGGATTGTCATGGCCGGACACGTACAGGCCATGCTGCCCTACGAACTCCCCTGGATTGTCGGCTACGACGTATCTGGCGTCGTCGTCGAAGTCGGGCCGGGCGCCCAGGGCTTTGCTGTCGGCGACGAAGTGTTCGCCCGCGCCGATGGTACGCAGGCAGCAACGATGGCTGAGTACTCGGCGGTGAAGGCGAGCGATCTCGCGATCAAGCCGTCCAACATCTCCCACGCTGAAGCGGCGGGCATCCCGCTCGCCGGCCTCACTGCGTGGCAAGCACTCTTCGACAAGGGCGGGCTCCAGGCCGGTCATCGCGTGTTGATCCACGCCGGCTCGGGCGGAGTGGGCACCCTGGCAATCCAAATCGCGAAGCACGCCGGAGCGTGGGTCGCTGCGACCGCCAGCGCCAAAAACAAAGATCTCGTTGAGAGCTTGGGCGCAGATCAGTTCATCGACTACTCGAACGAGCGGTTCGAGGAGGTCATCGAAAAATTTGACGTCGTGTTTGACATGCTCGGTGACGAGACCTTGAAGAGGTCGTTCGACGCAGTCAAGCCAGGCGGCACGATCGTCTCCATCAAAGGCGACGCCCCCGACGGCCTCGCAGCCGAACGCAGCGTCGCGTTCCACTCGTTCTTCATGGAACCCGACGGCGAACAACTCGCCGAGATCGCAACACTCATCACCAACGGCACGATCCATCCGGTGCTCGACCGCACATTCCCGCTCGACGACGTCGTCGCCGCCTACGACTACGCCCGTTCTGGCAGCTCCAACGGCAAGGTTGCCGTCGTCGTCCGCTGAGGCCTGGTCGGTTTGAATTCTGAGGCTTCAGCCCGGTGCGCGTCAGGATTGCCAAAGAATTTCCGGAGCGATCAGCCCGCTGTCGCTTGGTTTGGCGAATCGAAAGGGGCGAGCCACGCGGCGCTCTGCGGCCGATCCGGTCCAATCACGCAGTTTCGGCCGGATTTCTTGGCGAGGTAGAGCCGTTCGTCAGCCTTGGCGAGCAGGCCCTCGACGCCATCGGGCCCGACAGCGACACCACAGGAAAGTGTGACGCTAATTCCGTTGACCGACGTGTTCTCGATGCTGCGCCGAATTTGCTCCGCAATGGCCATGGCGGTCGAGACCCCCGTACCGGGAAGCACCACAACGAACTCCTCACCGCCGAGTCGAAACATCAACTCGAAGCGTCGAAGTTGCTTGCGAGCCACGTACGCAACGTTCTTCAAAACATGGTCGCCCGCCGCGTGACCCCACTGGTCATTCACGGCTTTGAAGTGATCGATGTCGAGGCTGATGACGGCCACCACTGCCCCGGTGTGGCGGGCCTGAGCATCGATCTCGACCGAGCGCTGCTCGAAGGAACGACGGTTCAGGCAGCCGGTGAGAACGTCCAGGACGGCGCTGCGACGCTGGACCTGTTCGACGTCGACCAGTTGCTGAACGATGAGAGGCAGATAACCCGCAATCACCGTCGCTGTAATGAAACTAAAGACTTCGATCGGCCGTCCGCGAACGATGTCGATGCAAGCGATCATCGCGACGACAATGAGGCCACCGACTCTGAAGTAACGGAAGGTCGGAAATGTGGCGTGCGCGAGCATTCCAACAAAGCCAGCGAAAAAGACGACGGGGCTGGCGAGCCCGCCCGATGTCGCTGATCCGCCCACGATGGACGTAATCATCGCGACGATGAGTACGGCGTTCCATCGGCGGAGTCCAATCCGATGTTGCAGCCGCAGAACGCTCCGCCCGGCCCACCACAACATCGGAAGGGACGCAAACGCCAAGAATCCCACGCCGAAGCGACCAAAGAACAGCACGGCAGCTCCGGCCACCACGATTGCGCTCATCGTGTTCAAACGCTTCAACGCGGCATCGATCTCGATGAGGCGCCGTTCGTCAACGCTCTCGATCTGCTCCTGTGACATGACTATTTATCGACGACTGGCCGTCCTGATCAAGTCAAGCATCTGTCAAGGCGCGAGCAGTTTGCGACATTCGGGCGATCAGACCCCACGTCTTCTTCCCCCCGAACCGTGATGTGCTCGCCTTGTTAGTCGGTGATTGCCGGTGGTCCCAGTAGTTCCACGAACGTGCGTAAAACCTAGTGCCGAAGCTGACGGCAGGATGACAACAGATAGCGGGTGGAGGAAATCTGCCCGAGCGGCGCGAGGTGAAGGCCACTTCATTGATTGAACGACCCGCCCGGAGATCGATCGGTTTGACAATTTGCTCGCGCACCACTTCGAGCCGTTCTAGTGTTCGTTTCAACGAAAAGGACGAGATGACGACACAGGGCGACGAGACAGCGGCGAAGTTGCGGCTTCGGATTCCCGAGCCCGCACGCGGACAACATCCTCCGGACCGCGTCCGGTACATCAGCAAGGCCGGCGAGATGCACAAGCCCGCTCTCGACGAAAAGGTCGAGCGCATCGCGCTGATGCGCAAGCAGCTCGTGCGTGTCCTCGACGACGACGGGCGGGCGGTCGGCGAGTGGGTGCCTGACATCGCCTTCGACGAGAAGCGACGCGGTTTGCGCAACATGATGCTGACGCGCTCGTTCGATGCTCGGCTCCTTCGGGCGCACCGCCAGGGCAAGATCTCGTTTTACATGCAGTCGCTCGGAGAGGAGGCGATCGCCTGCGGCCAACAACGCGCGCTGCGACCCGGCGACATGCACTTCCCGACGTACCGTCAACAGGGACTGCTGATCTCGGCTGAGTACCCGCTCGTCGACATGATGAACCAAGTGATGTCGAACAAGTTCGATCCGCTCCACGGTCGCCAGTTGCCAGTGATGTACTCCTCGAAGTCGCACGGCTTCTTCTCGATCTCAGGCAATCTCGCGACACAGTACATCCAGGCCGTCGGATGGGCCATGGCGTCGGCCTTGCGCTGCGGCACCGAGATCGCCTCGGCTTGGATTGGCGAGGGCGCCACCGCCGAGTCCGATTTCCACGCTGCACTCGTCTTCGCATCGACGTACCAGGCCCCGGTAATCCTGAACATCGTGAACAACCACTGGGCGATTTCAACCCCAGAGGACTTCGCACGCGGCGCGTCGGCAACATTCGCTGACCGCGGCTATGGGTTCAGCATCCCGGCGCTGCGAGTCGACGGGAACGACTACCTCGCAGTGTTTGCCGCGTCGCAGTGGGCCGCCGAGCGGGCCCGGGCGAATCTCGGACCAACCTTGATCGAATGGATTACGTTGCGGGTCGGAGCGCACTCGACGTCAGACGATCCGTCGGTCTACCGACCTCCGCTCGAGGCCGAAGAGTTCCCCCTCGGCGACCCGGTTCAGCGGCTCCGTCAGCACCTCGAATTCATCGGCGAATGGGATGCCGAACGCCACGTCGCGCTCCAAAGCGACGTTGACGCGCAGGTCAACGATGCCTTCGCTGAAGCCGACTCCCACGGGTCCGTGAAGACCGGCGACGTCGGGAGTGCGCGAACGATGTTCGACGACGTCTTCGCAGAGCTACCACGCCACCTCCACGAACAGCGCGAAGCGATGGGCGGGCCGCGATGACCGCAATGACAATGATCGAGGCGATCCGCGACGCGCACATGATTGCCATGGAGCGCGACGACAATGTCGTCGTGTTCGGACAGGACGTTGGATACTTCGGCGGGGTGTTCCGATGTACACAGGGTTTGCAAGAGCGATTCGGTGATCACCGGTGCTTCGATTCACCGATCAGCGAAGCCGGCATCGTCGGCGCCGCCGTCGGGATGGCGGCCTACGGGCTGCGGCCGTGCGTTGAAATCCAGTTCGCCGACTACATGTACCCCGCCTACGACCAGATCGTGTCCGAGGCAGCGCGACTGCGCCACCGATCCGCGGGCGACTTCACGGCGCCGCTCGTCGTCCGGATGCCGACCGGCGGCGGCATCTTCGGTGGCCAGACCCATTCGCAGAGCCCCGAAGCGCTCTTCACGCATGTCGCCGGGCTGAAAACCGTCGTCGTCTCCAATCCGTACGACGCGAAGGGGCTTCTCATCGCAGCGATCGAAGACGACGATCCGGTGATCTTTCTGGAGCCCAAGCGGGTCTACAACGGCCCGTTCGACGGCCACCACGAACGGCCGATCGTCCCCTGGTCCAAGCATCCGCTCGGTGATGTTCCCGACGGTCACTACACAATCGAGATCGGTCGAGCACGAATCCACCGCGAGGGCAGCGATCTCACTGTGCTCGCATATGGCACGCTCGTCCACGTCGCTCAAGCCGCAGCAGAGGAGCAGGGAATCGACGCCGAGATCATCGACCTCCGCACGCTCGTCCCCCTCGACATTGATGCGATCGTGGCGTCGGTCGAGAAGACGGGTAGATGCCTCGTCGTGCACGAAGCGACCCTCACCTCCGGGTACGGCGCCGAGCTGAGCGCCATCGTGCAAGAACGATGCCTCTTCCATCTCGAAGCGCCGACGCTGCGTGTGTGCGGATGGGACACCCCGTATCCGCACGCCCACGAGTGGTCATACTTTCCGGGGCCCGATCGTGTTGGTCGTGCCATGCAGAAGTTGATGGCGACATGAGCCTCTTCGAGATGAAGCTCCCCGACGTCGGTGAAGGTGTTGCCGAGGCTGAGCTCGTCGAGTGGTTGGTGGCGGTCGGCGACCAGGTCACCCCCGAGACCGTCGTCGCCGAGGTGCTCACCGACAAAGCGACCGTCGAGGTGTCATCGCCCGTCACCGGTGCAGTGGCCATTCTCCATGGCGAGCCCGGTGACGTGCTCGCCGTGGGCGGCATTCTCATCGGCATCGAGACCGACTCCGCTGCGGTCGCGTCGCCGCACGGAGACGACATCGACGCACCGCCCGAAACCGATGAGGCTCGTGAGCCCGCCGCACTTCCGCCACCGAGTGCTCGAGTGTCCTCTGCAGATCGTCCGTCGGCGGCGCCCGCCGTACGCGCTCGGGCGAGAGACCTCGATCTCGACCTCGGCACCATTCAGGGGACCGGCAGCGACGGCCGCATCGTGCACGCCGACCTTGACCGGGTGCTCCTCGACCGGGGATCCGGTCCACTGAGTCACCGGGCGCCTTCGCCTTCGGAAGCCGGATCCGACGGTCGCCGCATCGTTGCGGTCCGCGGTGTTCGACGACGAATTGCCGAACGGCTATCCGACGCCTGGCACGAGATTCCACACATCACCTACGTCGACGACATCGACGTCACTGAACTCGAGCTGCTCCGGGTGGCACTCAACGCGCGATCCGATGGGCGCACAGAACGGCTCACGCTCCTGCCATTTATCGCCCGTGCCGTCGTGCTTGCCGTGGCGGAACTCCCGGAACTTAACGCCCACTACGACCACCCAGCCGAGACATTGACAACGTTCGACGCTGTGCACATCGGAATCGCGACGCAAACCGACGACGGATTGCGCGTCGCCGTCGTGCACCACGCAGAGCAACGCGCCGTCGCTAGTCTCGCCACCGAGATCAGCCGAATGACGGCCCTCGCGCGCGACGGATCAGCGGCACGTGCCGATCTCAGCGGCTCCACGATCACGATCACGTCGCTCGGAGCGATCGGCGGGATCGCGACCACCCCGATTCTCAATCCGCCCGAAGTCGCCATCGTCGGAGTCAACAAGATGGAGACGCGCCCCGTCTGGCGCGACGGCGCATTCCAGCCTCGTCAGAAGATGAATCTGTCGTCGAGCTTCGATCACCGGATGGTCGACGGGTGGGTTGCGGCGACCTTCGTTCAGCACATCAAACGTTCGCTCGAAACTCCTGCTCTTCTCTTCGTCGACGACATCTGAGCTCGGCGAACATCAAGGTGACTGCACTTTGGCGGCAGCCCGTTCAGGGTCTCCATTGAATCGTCGAGGGTCGTCTTTTAAACAGTACCGCTGCACCGGGTTTGCGTTGGCGTGTCGACCGATCGCAGCTACTCGGCCTGGTTGCCGCGGGCGATTCGGCGTGCGTTGAGCACGTTGTCGATGAGTTCGTCGTCGAGGCCGAGTTCTTGCGCGGCGTCGCGCAATGAAACGTTGTCGCTCTGGGCGCGGCGAACGATTTCACCCGCAATGTCGTAGCCGACAATCGGATTCAACGCGGTCGCTGACGCCAGTGTGTTATCGGCCAGCCACGAGAGACGCCCTGTGTTCGCAACGATTCCAATAACGCACCGTTCAGCGAAGAGGTTCATCACCGCGGACAGGATGTGCATCGACTCCAACAGGTTCCGCGCGATCAGGGGAACGCGCACGTTGAGCTGGAAGTTGCCCTGCATTCCCCCGATCGTGATGGCGGTGTCGTTGCCAATCACCTGCGCTGCAACCTGCAGCACTACCTCAGCAAGAACTGGGTTGACCTTGCCGGGCATGATCGAGGAGCCCTTCTGCAGCTCCGGCAGGCTAATTTCACCCAGTCCGGCACGCGGGCCGCTCGCCAGCAGGGCGACGTCGTTGGCGATCTTGGTGAGTGAAACGGCGATGACCTTGAGCACGCCAGAGAACTCCACGAGCGCATCTCGACTCGCTTGGGCCTCGAAGCGGTCGATTGGCTCGACCATCTCGATATCAGTTCGAACAGTGAGGAGTTCCCTCACCCGACCTGCGAATGCGGGATGGGTGTTCAATCCGCTACCGACCGCCGTTCCGCCAAGCGGCACTGCGGCCAGTCGCGGCAAAGAGCCAGCGACCCGGTCAATGCCGAGGCTCATCTGCTGGGCGAAAGCCCCAAACTCTTGACCGAGGGTGATCGGCACGGCGTCCATGAGATGGGTCCGCCCCGCCTTCGCAACATCAGCGAACTCGGCCGACTTCGAGGCGAGCGAGTCACGCAGTGACTGCAAAGCCGGAATCAAGCTGGCGGTAGCCATCTCCAGCGCTGCGAGATGTACGGCGGTCGGGAACACGTCATTCGAACTCTGGCCGAGGTTGACATGGTCGTTGGGGTGGACATCGGGGCCCGCGAGGTAAGCGACCACCTCGTTCACGTTCATGTTTGTCGACGTCCCCGAACCCGTCTGAAAAACATCGATCGGGAACTGGTCAGCGTGGAGCCCAGCTCCTATCTCGTCGGCAGCAGCCGACACACGACGTGCCACGTCGCCGTCCAGAACCCCCAGCTCGGCATTCGCCGTTGCGGCGGCCGATTTTATCCGGCCAAGCCATCGGATGATCGCTGCGGGAACCTGCTCCCCAGAAACCGGGAAGTTGTCAATCGCCTTTCGAGTTTCGCTTCCCCAGTACTCAATCATCAACCCTCCTCGATTCACCACGACTCACCCGCAACGCTACGACACTCCCCGACCGGACCTGAAAATTGCTCGTCTGGGGAGCAGGGCCAGACCGGCGCCGACAGGATCGATAACGATGCCCTCCCAGCGCAGGAAAGAATTGGTGGGTTCACCTGGGCGCGCCGTGCACTGAGATCGGTGGCCGGAATGCGGGAACGTCTCCGAGGTGGGCGAGCAGGGTGCGCAGCAGATCCGCCAGTTGCGAGCGCTCCACTGGAGAGAGGCCAACAACGCTGGCAGCTTGGGCGTTGAGCATGGTCGGCAGGGCGTGCTCGACCAGGTCGACACCGGTCTGGGTCAGGCGGACGAGGACACCGCGGCCGTCGTTCGGGTTGGGGTGCCGGTTGATCAGCCCGGCTTTTTGGATGCGTTGAAGGCGAACCGTCATCCCTCCCGCTGTCAGCAACGAAGCGTTCGCGAGTTCAGTCGGCGTGAGCCCACGCTCCGGATCTGCCCGGTAGAGCTCCATCAGCGCGTCGAGATCGCCCTGGTGGCTCACACCGTACGCTGCCGCAATGCGGTCAAGTCTTGTCTGAAGATGATGTGCTGCGCGCAGCACTCTCGACACCACTGCAAATGCCGAAGTGTCGAGATCAGGTCGACGACCACTCCACTCTTCGATGATGTTGTGCACACGATCCGTCATCAGCTCTTCCTTTCAAAATCTCTCCCTCTCAAACTCAATGTAACTTGAGGTCTAACTAGATCTCAAGTATGATGGGAGGACACAACGGAAGGACTCCCTCGATGAGTACACCGAAGAAGTGGATGGGCTTCGCAGCCCTTGGAGCAGCAGCAGCCGCACTCTTGAGCCGGCTCAGGCGCCGCGACGGCCGCAACGGCACCCCGCCCAAGCTGGTCGAAACCGACTGAATCTCCCAGGTCCCGTCTGGGACACACGAACTCCGGACAGCGTGGCCGGTCATTTCCAGGCCATTCCAGTCCACAACTCGCCCGCAGCCGCCACCAATTCGAATATTGAAAGACTCACATGTTGACACACACTGCAGGCCTCCGATCGCTTGCCGAACACCACGGGCCATTTCTCACCTTTATGGTGCCGGCTCCCAGCGCAACTGCCGACGCCGCCCACCGGTTCGAGGTGGAACGAACAAACGCCTTCAAAGACATATCCGGCATCTGGCCGCCGGACGAAATCGAGACGCTGGGTCAGATGCTCGCTGGGCTCCCCCACGACGCCGGTGCAGCAGCCGTTGCCATCCACGCGAAGGGCGGACCGACGATCGTCGAGTTCATCGAGAACGGAATCGAGAATGCTCGGCTCGACGAAGGCTCACTGCCGCGACTGGCACCGTTGATCGAGGCACGGCAGCGCCTCATTGCCCACGTCGTGGTTGAAGCCGACCTCACCGGAGCGACGATCACTGCCATCGACCGAGGCGAGGTCGTGGCAACAGACGCAGTCGATGGCGCCACCGTCCACGTTCACCGCAGCCACCCCGGTGGACGATCCGAACAACGAGCAGAAAACACCTGGGAGACAAACGCCGACAACGTAGCCGAGGCCGTCCGCGTCCTGGCTGATCAAGTCGAGGCCCGCCTGATCCTGGTGGCTGGCCCGACCAGAGCTCAGTCCATGGTTGCCCGATCGATTGCCGATGCCATCACCACCCGGGTGGAATGTGTCGATGCCGGCGACCTCGACGGCATCGCCGCCGAGGTTCTCCGTTACACCGCCGACGTCGCCGCCCGCGACAGCAAAGCGCTCATCGAAAAGGCTCGCGAGGCCCAAGGGACCGGACAGGCGCCAACTTCGACCGAGCAGCTCCTTAAGGCACTCCACCTCGGACAAGTCGACACACTGCTCGTTCACGACGGAGCCGACACCACCT
>JBLIMF010000004.1:0-54412 GCA_047638615.1 Gammaproteobacteria bacterium | reverse complement strand
CGATCCTGATCCCGACGCGAACGTCGTTGCCCTTTCTGCGTGATGCATTGTCGGGGCACGAAATTCCATCCCGGCTCGCCACAGGAACGCTGGTGTACGACACGCAAGAGGTTCGTGACACGCTGGCGGTACTGCGCGCAGTCGATGATCCGAACGACACGCTCAGCCTTATCGCCGCACTCCGGTCTCCGCTCTACGGCTGTTCTGACGTCGACCTGTACGTTTATCACCAGGCTCATCAGCGATGGAGTCTGCGAAACGCCGTCCCCGAAGGGTTCGATGAGCAGCACCCGGTCGTCGCGGCGCTCGCACATCTCCGCACGATGTGGGAACAACGTTGGTGGACCGGCCCAGCATCGATGCTCGAACGCGTGCTGCGGGAACGTCGTGGTTTTCTCCTGGGCTACGGATCCGAACGGCCCGCCGAGGTGTGGCGCCGGCTGCGATTCCTCGTCGATCAGGCACGAGCGTTCGAGGAATCGAACGGCGGGGGACTGCGGGCGTTCCTCGACTGGGCTGCCCTGCAGTCGTCCGAAGGCTCACGAGTACACGAACCAATGCTTCCTGAGACCGATGACGAGGCTGTGCAAATCATCACCGTGCACGGATCGAAGGGGCTTGAGTTCCCCATCACGATCCTCTCCGGTATGACGACTGCAGCCAAGGGAAAGCCGAACGGTGTCAGCGTGCTGTGGGGAGAAACCGGTCCTCCGGCCATCAAACTGCGAGCGGGCGTCGCCACGGCCGAACACACCACTCGCGCCGATCTCGAAGATGAAATGGATACTCACGAAAAGCTTCGATTGCTCTACGTCGCAACGACTCGCGCCCGCGACCACCTCATCGTGTCTGGCCACCACAAGGCCAGCGGCAAGACCGAGGCGACATACGCGACTCGCCTGGCAACGTTCTCCGCAGCAAACCCTGAGCTCAACAGGCCGTTCTCGGTCATTCCGATTGCAACCAGCACTGGTAACACCGTCGGCACTGGTGGCACCGTGCCGACCGTCGCTGCTCGTCAGGTCGGCGAGCCGATAGCAGAACGCAATCGATGGATCGCTGCACGTCATGACCTGCTCGCTCCGTTCTTGGTCCCGACGGCCATGTCTGCCACGGCAATCGCCCGCACGGTAGACGGAGCAATGGCCGACAGCGACGACGACGCACCGTCGGCCAACGATGACTCGTCGGGGCCGACGGTCGTTCGCAAGAGGGGCCGGGCCGGTTCGGCGATCGGGAGCGCCGTTCACGCAACGCTTGAGTTCGTCGACTTCGACGAGTCCGGCGACCTCGATGCACTCGTCCAACGCCAGTGCGAGTTGCACGCCATCGTCGACCATGTCGACACCGTCGGAGCCCTGGTCCGTTCAGCGCTCAGCTCTGACGCAGTGGCACTTGCTCGAACGAGCACCGCATTCCGAGAGCTTTATGTCGGTGCTCCGTTGGGCGACGTAATGGTGGAGGGGTATGTCGATCTGCTGGTCCAAACACCTGAGGGTTTGATCATCATCGACTACAAGACTGATAGTGCCTCGTCGCCAGCCGAGATCGATGCCAAGCTCGCCGCGTACGAACTGCAGGGCGCGGCCTATGCCGTTGCTCTCGAAGAATCCACTGGTCTCGACGTGGTCGACTGTCGCTTCGTTTTTTGCAAGGTAGGTGGAGCCATTGAGCGTTCGGTGATCGATTTGGCCGGTGCGAAGCAACGGGTCCGCGACACGGTGGCGGCCGGGCTTCAGCCAGTCTCTCGCTCGGCGTCAGGTCCAGCGGTCTCGATCGACACGATCACGCAGCCGAGCTTGTTCAGCGACTGACGAGCGGCCGCTTCGACGTCTGCGCTCGGGGCAAGGACGACCACCGACCCGCCTGATCCTGTGAAGTTTGCATGCGCGCCAGCAGCGCGTGCACTCTCGATCATCTCGACATGGCCGCGAGCAAGCTGGAGGATCGACGCACGCGTGTCGAATGTCGTGTCCATCGCAGCTCCCAGCCGAACAACGTCGCCGGCTGCGAATGCTGCCGCAGCATCGACAGCACAGTCGGCGAGGATCGGCATGGCATCGATGACGGTTTGGTCATGGGAATGGAATCGAGCCCGAAGGCCGCCGTGCACGATCTGGCTCGGTTCGGAGGCGGTTGCTCGTGACGCAGTGAAGAGATGTAATTGGCCAGATGCGCGTACCGGTGTGAAGATTCCCGGCCCGTATCGGATCGACTCGGGGCCAAACTGCATCAGCATCGGTGTGCCGTACGCCTGGACCACTCGATCCTGGAGCCCGGCGGCGATCCCGAGGCGCTGGACCTCGATAGCTAGCGCGGCAGCTGCCAGCTCGTCAGTGTTCATTGCATCGTCGACCGAACGCATCAGTGCCCGGAGCGAGGAAATGATGATGGCACTCGAACCGGCCAGCCCGACTGACCGAGGGATCGTTGTGTCGGCCGAGAGTCGGAATGGAGCGAGCGTCCCATTACGTCCGGCGACCTCGGCAACGACGCCCAGCAGAAGGCAATGCGGGGAGCGAGCAGTTGCTGAAGTCATAGCTTGTTCGAGATCCGTCCACCGCCCATACCGGGCGCGCCCAGAGTGGGCATCGACGAGCTCGTAGCCCCGTTCGATCGAGTCGAGTCGAACTGTTGCGCGATACGCCGGCACCGGGACGGCAAACACTGCGCCGCCGTATCCATCAGATGGATTTCCTGCAAGCGCTGCACGCGCCGGAACTGTGGCAACGATCGGCGGTGCTGGTTCGTCCACGGATTGTTTGTAGCAGGTCGCGTACGCTGTTCCATATGGTGATCCGACGGGCCGAGCAACCTGACTTACGCAATCTGTGCATCACTGCGATGCGGGCCTTTGCCGACGACCCAGTCATGCGCTGGCTCTATCCAGACGACGAGGACTATTTCCTCCCGAATGGTGCAGTGTTCGAGAGCTCGATGACCAACTGGTTGGCCAACCAGCAGCCGTGGTGCACCGACGATGCTGCGGCTTTAGCGATCTGGTTTCCACCGGTTGAACCGGGGGCGCCGGAGCCGGAGTGGATTGCTATCGGCCCGCCACCGAGCGAAGATCTGCTGGCCCGCTTTGCGCTCATTGGTCTGGTGATGGCCGAGCATAAACCTGCCGAGCCGTACTGGTATCTCCAACTGCTCGCCACTCACCCCGACTGGCAACGCCACGGTCTCGGAGCGCAACTCATGCAGGTGGTCTTCGAGCAAGCTGACGAGCAGGGTATTCCGTGCTACCTCGAAACTGAACGACCCGAACTTGTTGCCTACTACCGAACGTTTGGCTTCGAGGTGCGCAGCGAGTGGGTCCTCGATCCTGAGGCAACCCTTGGTGCGGTCGGCCCAAAGATGTGGGGCATGTACCGCCCAACGCGCTGAGCCTGTCTGATGCTGCTGGGCCAGTTCAACCCAAATTGAGACAACTCCTCCACCCACCCACTCAGTGGTGAGGGACGGTCCCCTCTCGGAACGAGTCGGTCAGGCGATGGCAGCATGGGCGCGAGCCCGAAGGTCAGATACGGCGTGCTTGAGACCTTCCGGATCGCGGTACAGCGCGCTGCCGGCGATGAGGATGTTTGCACCGGCGGATGCTGCGCCAGCGATCGTGGTCGGGCTGATACCGCCGTCCACTTCGAGTTCGATCTCGTCGCCGCGACCCGAGTCGTCGATCATCTTGCGAACCTGAGCGATCTTTGGTTCCATCGTGGAGATGTAGGCCTGGCCCCCAAAGCCGGGGTTGACCGTCATGACCAGCACGAGGTCGACCAGATCGAGAACATGTTCGATGACGCTGACAGGTGTCGATGGGTTGAGGGCGACTGCGGCGTTGGCACCCAGCTCGTTGATGTTGGCGAGCGTGCGATGGAGATGCGTGCAGGCTTCGGCATGCACGATCAGGCGTGAACAACCGGCATCGATGTATTGCTTGGCCATGACGTCGGGTGTGTAGATCATTAGGTGCGCCTCGAATGGCACGTTGCAGTGCTGACGGGCCGACTTGATGACGTCGGGTCCGAAGGTGAGGTTCGGAACGAACTGACCATCCATGACGTCCCACTGGATGAGGTCGACCCCGGCGGCTTCGAGGTCGGCGACTTCTTGACCGAGCTTTGAGAAGTCGGCGGGGAGGACGGAGGGAGCAATCTGAATCGGGCGTGCCACGTCAGACAAAGTTACTCGCGGCCGGTGTCTGGGCTGAAAAGCCGGGTGTGACTGTCAGTCGTACGACGAGTTGACGTCGTTCCACTGCTCGTCGTCGTGGTCCCACGCGTCGTTGCGTTTGGCAGACGTGGCCTGCCAGTTCTCGGCTTCGCCCTGCGTGTCGTACGGTCCGAGGGTTTGGTCACCGGGGCCACGATTGTCTGCCCGGACAGCAATCTTCTTGTCGAGATCCCAATACCAGTCGGTGTCCTTGGTTTCGACCACGCGTGTGTTGATCTTGCGTCCTGCCATGGCCCATTCTTTCATTTCCGGGAGGCACGTATCCGACGCAGCACAGAGTCGCAGTCGTACGCTGGAGGAATGCGTCTCACCGTGCGTCCAGATCGACTTGTTGCAGGCGGCGAGGCCATGGCGCGCGACGACGACGGACGGGTTGTTTTTGTCAGAGGTGCATTGCCTGGTGAATTGGTCGAGGTCGAGCTGTCGTCGGCCAAGAAAGACTTTGCTAAGGGCACGGTTGCCGAAGTCATCGAGCCATCGGATGACCGCATCGACCCGCAGTGTTATCACCGACGAATGGGATGTGGCGGGTGCGGTTGGATGCACATTGACCCGTTCGCCCAGCTTGAAGCGAAGACTGAGATCGTCCGGGAGTCGCTGCGCCGTATTGGCCGGATCGATCCCGACGTTGTCGACGGCATCGTCGACATGGGAGCTTCCGGCGAACCGTTCCGATATCGCACGACAATTCGTGTTGTTGGTGGGCCCGACGGTGGGCTTGGTTTCCGCGAAGAAGGCTCCGACACCGTGGTGTCGGTGAACAGCTGCGAGGTTGCCGTCCAGCAGCTCTCCGACCTGCTGCCGCTGTTGACGATTGCACCTGGCGTCGAAGTAACGCTGCGTGCTTCGGTCAATACCGGAGGGATCACCGCACGCTGGGCCAAGCCGAAAGGCAAAGCCGGAACAGGCCTGGTCAGCGGTATTCCCGAGGATGTCCACATCGGTGACCGAGGGTTCTTGACCGAGGTCGTCGATGGCGTCGTGCTTCGCGTGTCGGCCGGCTCGTTCTTTCAGTCGGGCGTCGGCGCCGCCGAGTTGCTTGTCGATGCAGTTCGCCGAGCGGCCCCAGAAGCTGCAACAGCACGACACGCTGTCGACGCGTATGGCGGTGTGGGACTCTTTGCCGCCACGGTGTTGGCCGATGTCTCAAAGGTCACGTTGCTCGAACAGTCGAAGTCGTCGTGCTTCGACGCTGAACACAATCTCGCCGGTCGTGATGTTGCCGTGATTCGCGGCGAAGTTGGCAAATGGGCAGCTTCCGACGATCAACCGGTCGACCTCGTTATTGCTGACCCGGCCCGTCCCGGCCTTGGAAAACCCGGAGTTGCAGCACTTGTCACGGCATCGCCAGCACCTCTCGTGCTGGTCAACTGTGACCCAGTCTCGCTCGCCCGCGACGTCACACTGCTTGCTGAGCACGGCTATCGCCCTGAGCGCGTCGAAGTGCTCGATATCTTCCCGCAGACCCACCATGTTGAAACGGTCACGCGTTTCGTCGCTCGATGAGTCCGGGTGATACACACGCTCCTGGATCGTCGCAGGCTGAAGAAAGTTCTGAAACGGTCCATCCGCCCGCAGGTCTGCCTCGTAGAAATGATGTGAGATTGGAATTCGCCGAAGCATCTGATGCCGCTCTCGTGGTGTCGATCAGCCGCTACGAGCAATCCGCACTCGCTGAGGCATACCGTCGCAACGCCGGTGCCGTTTATGGCCTCGCCAAACGGCTGCTCAGCGACCACGCTCGCGCTGAAGAGATCGTGCAGGAGGTCTTTGTCCGACTGTGGAACTCGCCGGAGCGTTTTGATCCCGATCGCGGCACCCTGAGAAGCTTTCTCCTCGCACAGACCCACGGCCGATCGGTCGACATGATCCGCTCGGATGTGGCTCGTCGCAAGCGCGAAGAACGAGAAAGCCTTGAGCAGGCCGAAGGTGGATACGACCTGGCACGCGAGGTATGGGATATGGCACTGGCTGGTCACGTCCGTGAAGCACTTGAGGTGCTCACCCCGGCCGAGCGAGCGGCCATCGAGTTGGCCTACTTCGGAGGCCGAACTTACCGAGAAGCTGCTGAAGAACTCGGCGAGGCCGAAGGAACGGTCAAGAGTCGAATTCGAGTGGGGCTGAAGCGCCTCCGAAGCGAGTTGTCGACTGTCGGCATTGCGAATGGAGTTGAGTGACTATGGACGCTGACATAAATAATTCGTCACGAGACAACTACGACCTCGACGAACTCCTCGGCGCTTACGCCCTCGATGCGGTTTCGCCCGAAGAGGCAAAGCGCGTCGAGGATTACCTCACCATCAACCCGAAGGCCGCCGCAGAGGTTCGTGAGCACCGTGAGGTCGCGACGATGCTGGCCTTTACGGGCATGGATGCTCCTGAGGGTCTCTGGCATCTGATCGAACAAGAACTCGACGCAGCGGCACCTGCTCCGGGGCCCGAACTGGCAAAAGTGCTGGCGATTTCCGAAGCTCCTCGAAAGCGTCGTATCTTGACGGTTGCCCCGTGGTTGGTGTCGGCGGCTGCCGCAGCGATCGTGGGGATGGCAGCGGTCGGGTTGGCTGACCGGGCGTTGGCCCCAACCGATCCGCTGGCTGCGGCATACGAGGCGGCAGACGGCGATCGTGACTCGGGCCGGGCCACGCTGGTGGCAGACGGGTCGTCCTTCGAGGCGACTGCCGTGATTGATGAAGACGGCCACGGATTCATTCGTGCCGGAGCACTTCCGTCGCTGCCTGACGGCCAGACGTATCAGCTGTGGGGTGTCCTCGTGAATGGCACTGGCGAATCCGATGTGATTTCGCTGGGCATTTTCGGCCCCAACCCTGAGCTTGAGTCCTTCACAACCGACACCGCTGTCGTTGCGTTGGCGATCACCATCGAAAAGGCTCCCGGTGTCATTTCGAATGGCAACCCTGCGGGCGCCTATGTCGGCGAAGTCAGCTGACGCAGCCTGCCCACCCGACCCGTTGTGCTGGGGCCTAGCCTGCGGTTTGTGATGCAACCGAAGCTGTCCGTACCTGTTGCCGATGCGCTTGCCTCCGGGCGTGCCGTGGTTGCGCTCGAGTCGACAATTTTCTCCAACCTCGGCCTGCCGTCTCCAGCGAACGCCGTTGCTTTGGAGCGCTGCCTCGACGCGATCTCAAGCCGTGGCGCAGTTCCGGCTGTGACGGCCGTGCTCGACGGCGTTGTCCGGCTCGGGCTCGAAGTGGACGAACACGAACGGATCTTGGGGACTGCCCGCAAGGCAGCCGAGCGCGATATTCCGGTTGCTGTCGGCCAGCGCTGGGAGTTTGGGGCAACGACGGTCTCGGCTTCTGTGGCTATCGCTGCCGCAGCGGGGGTGACGGTGTTCGCCACGGGGGGCCTCGGCGGTGTGCACCGCGGTGCCGAGACGACGGGTGACGTGTCGGCGGATCTGGATGCGCTTGCCCGGCATCGCATCGTGGCAGTTTCGGCCGGAGCGAAAGCGTTCCTCGACCTGCCACGCACACTTGAGTACCTCGAGACAATGGGCGTTCCGGTTCTTGGCTGGCAGCACGACTGGTTTCCGGCGTTCTATACCCGATCGTCCCGGCTGCCGATTCCACACAGGGTTGAGTCGGCTGATGAGGTTGCTCGAATCGCAGCTTCGCTGACTCGTCCCCAGTCGGGGATGTTGCTCACGGTGCCGATCCCCGAAGCTGATGAGCTCGATGCGAGCCACCTCGACGAGGTGTTGGCCGGAGCGCTTGCTGAGTGCGAAGCTCAAGGCGTCATGGGCGCTGCCATCACGCCGTTTGTACTTGGCCGAATCGGTGAGGCGACAGAAGGGCGCAGCATTCCGGCGAACCTTTCGCTCGCTGAGAACAATGCGAAGGTCGCCGCCGACGTGGCCGTCGCGATCGCCGCCAGCTGATCCTGATCGCCCGTCAATGCGTGAGGCGCTGCTCGACGTGATCGAGGAACATCAACCGTTCCGATTCGGAGCACCGATCGATGTTGTAGAGCGCAAGCCACGAGGTGCGGCACAGCGGATGGCACATGGCGCGTAGGCTCCGGGTGGTCGTTCGTTTTCCGCCTTCGCCCTCCAAAACGTTGATGTACTTGGGTGATCCGTGGGTTGTCACCGCAACGACCCGACGAACGTTGCGGAGCCGCGGCGCCAAGCGGTTCGCTCCATCGGGAAGTTCCCAAGCGATTCCGCTCGCCCAGACACGGTCAAACCAGCCCTTGAGCATCGCAGGTTGCCCCGCCCACCACGTCGGGTAGACGAGTACGAGGGTGTCGCACCACACGAGGTCTCGGGCGTGAGATGCAATCGACGGGTCAACTCCTGCATCGAGATGCGCGGCGTGCTCGTCGGCGCTCAGCTCCGGAGTGAAACCCTCGCCGTAGAGATCGGTCAGGCGCAACTCAGCGCCTGACGCTTCAAGGCCAGCGATGACTCGGTCGCGTGCAGCGGCAATGAACGACGTGGGAGAGGGGTGACAGTAGACCACGAGGGCTTTGCGTGTCATCGCAGCTCTGTCATCGACCGCTCGACCCGTGCGGCGAACTCGGCCCGCTGCTCAATGGTCGACGTATCGATCGCGTAGAGGCCGTGCCAGCGTGTCTGGACACGGAAGCCGCAGCTCAACCGGAGTGCTCGCATGATCGTGCGCCGTCCGTTGTCGTTGATGATCCGGACTAATGACTTGGGTGACCCGTATGTGGAAACCCCGATCAGGTGGCGAACGTTGGTCAGGCTGGGCCGGGCTTTGCCCGTCCGCCCGTCGAATGTGAATCCGACGCCCGGCACCATCACTCGGTCTATCCAGCCTTTCAAGATCGCTGGCAACCCGCTCCACCAGGTCGGATAGACGAAGATCAGCGCATCGACTCTGCGGACCAGGTCGGCGGACGCCTGCACGAGCGGATCGAGAATCGGCTCCTCTCCGTGGTAAGCCTCGCGCTCAGCTTCTGTCATCGCTGCCTGGAATCCTTCGGCGTAGAGGTCGACGAGGTCGACGCTGTGGCCAGCTATCTGCAGGCCGTCGACAGCACGCTGGGCGAGGGCGTGCGCGTAGCTGTCCGGGCGGGGATGCGCAAGAATAACGGCGGCATGCACGTCAGTAGTGTGGCGGACGACCGGGCTGAACCCTGTCGTTAGTCGATGGCGATCTGGTCACGATCAGATTTCAAGGTGAGGAACTGGGTTCCGGCGACGAACAGGAGGAGGAAGCCGAACATGATGTTCGACAACCCCGAGCTGATGCCGGCGGCGATGATTCCGCCCGCGATTGCCGACACGACACCGCACCCGCCAGCGACCGCTGCGATCTTGAGGTCGACATTGGCGTTCGCCCGGTTCCGGAGCGTCCCCATGATCGCGGTCGGCACGATCACGCCGACCGAGGTGCCCTTGGCGATCACAGGGACCATGCCGAAAAGCACGACCATTGCGGGGACCATGACGACGCCGCCACCAATCCCGAGCAGTCCGGACAGCGTGCCGGTAGCGAGGCCGATGACCACCAGCAGCGCGGCGGACCAGGCGGTCAGGTTGTCGCGGCCGGTGGTTTCGGTGGCGAGGAACAGTCGGACAGCAGTTGCGAGTACGGTCATGATGAACACGATGGTGATCGTGCGTTTTGGCAGAATTGTCAACAGCTTGGTGCCGATAATCGCGCCGGTCACGGTGCCGATGGCCATGAACGGAGCAACCGCCCAGTCGACGTTGCCGTTGACGACGTACGTACTGAGGCTGGCGAGCGCAATCGGCAACGTCGCGGCGAGCGAGGTGCCGTGAGCGAGGCGCCGCTCAAGTTTGGCGACCAAGACGAGACCCGGCACGATAATTAAGCCGCCGCCAACACCGAAGAGCCCGCCGAGAGCGCCTGCTGCGAGCCCGACGAGAGCGACGATGCACAGGTCTGGATCGGTCGCTGTCGGCGCTGCGATGTTTGCCACGGGGCGCACACTAGGGGCTTACCGAGCTTGGCTCATCGTTCCGGGCACTACGGTCGGCCGTGGTCGAAATTATCGACATCGAAGGGCAGTGGGCTGACGTATGCCCAGAAGCTCGCAGGAGCAGGCGTGAGTACCACTGGAAGGCTGCTGAAGGTCGCTGCACACGCGGCTGGCCGCAAAGACCTCGCCAAGTAGGCGGAGGTCACGACCAAGGAGATACGTGAGTGGGTCAACCGTGCCGACCTGATGCGGATCAGCGGTGTTGGATCCCAGTACAGCGGTCTGCCCGAGGCGTCGGGTGTCGAGACGGTGATCGAGCTGGCGCAGCGCAACGCGCAGAACCTTTACGAGAAGATGGCCGAAGTCACTGGCGCAGCGAGGCTCGTCTGCGTGCTGCCCTCGCCCGACAAGGTGACTGACTGGGTGGCCCAGGCCGCCACAATGCCGAGAGTCGTTGCACATTGATCTTGCTGCCTGCCGTGGCTGGCGGAGTCCGATCCTCGCCGCGATGTGGGCGGACAGTACGGTCAGCTCGCAATGAGTGTTCACGACCTTTTTGCTGACGATTCGATTCTCTCCGACGATCCCGTCGATGCCGATGGAAACCCACTCGAGGTCTTGCATGACCGCGAGTATCGGGTTCGCGCGTTCAGGTTGGCCTCTGATCGTGTGTTGATTCGCGGTGCCGTGCGCGATCAGAAGCCGCCGGGCTTGTACCTCTCGGAGGATCCCGAGCCGCTCACAATTCATCACATGCTGGTTGACATCGAAGTGTCGTATCCGACCATGAAGATTGTGGCGGCCAAGGTGCACATGGAAACTCACCCGAACCTCGAATGCACGCGGATCGAGCCGCACTACGGCAAGCTCGTTGGGCTGTCAATCGCCCGTGGGTTCACCCATCAGGTCCGAGAGTTGTTCGGCGGGCCGCGTGCGTGCACCCACACGACAGCGCTACTCCAGGCGATGGCGCCGGTCGCAATACAGTGTGTTTGGTCCATGCGGGCCTCTGATGCCAGCAAGCCTGGGGGAGCCGATCGTGGCGCTCCGATGGAGCGTTCTGACATGTGGAAGATGAACCTGAATACGTGCCATGTGTGGGCTGAGGATTCTGAGGTTGTTGCCAAGTACGCCGCGGGTGGGACCTTCGAGCCGCCCGAGTTCGTACGTGAGCGGATGGTCGAGCTCGGCATCTCGTCGAGCGATTGGGCCAAGCGGATGGGCTCCTAGCTCAACGCTCAGCCGCGGGTGTAGAGCGGGCGGGAGTGCGGGAGTGCGTGTGGTCCGGCATCATGGCGTCGTGTCTGAATTCCCACCTCCGGCCGGGCGGCCAGTCGCCTCTGCCCCGGGGGAAGATCCGTGGGTGGCGCAGGCGCGCCAGCGACGGGATCAGCGAGTCGTGCAGCGACGGCGACGTCAGCAGCTGAGAATCGCCTCCGGCATTGTGGTGCTCCTCGGGCTTGGTGCTGCAACGACATGGTGGATGTCGATTCCTGAGCGTTCGCTTTCTGGAGCGCAGCTGCAACCGCAGACCTCGATTGCTGTCGAGGTGGTCGAGGCGGTCGAGGTGGTCGAGGTGGTCGAGGTGTCGATCGACGATGCGATCTCGGTTGACGAAGTTTGGTTGCTCGACGTCGGCGACGACGCGTACGGCTGGGGCGTTGTCGTGTCGGCGGACGAACCTGTCGGTGAGCTCATTGTGACTGCCGAGTTCCTCGATAAGGACGGCGAATCAGTGGGTAGCGAGATCGGGACGATTGTCCGTCTTGCCGGCGGAAAGTCGGTGGTCGTCGGGGGTTCCTTGCAGAACGACGGAGCGCCCGCACGTCTCGCCCTGTCGATCCGATTCGGCGAAGCACTTCCAGCGAGCAGTGCACACAGTGCTGTTCTGGAGGTGCTGGCGGCTGAGCGCGTAGGCGTCGGAACGCTCGACGACGGCGTGCTCAGTGGCGTTGTCGGCGTGCCTGCTGATGCTGCAGGTGAATCCGTCGAGGTCGTTGCCATGTGGCGCGATAGTCAAGGCGTCGTCGCCGCTGCGGTTTTCGTCGAGGTCGACGTCACCGGGGCCGAGAATGCGCAAGATGTGCCGTTCGAAATGACCCTGCCACGGGGGTTGGTCCCGACCGGGCCCCCGTCGTCGGTCGACGTCCGCTGGCTGGGATGAGGCCGACGGGATCTCTGTCGGACGGTGAGTCGAATTCGAGGGTGTCGATTGCCGCAAGATCTGGCACACTAAGCGAGCTACATGGTGGTCATAGCTCAATAGGTAGAGCACCAGGTTGTGATCCTGGCGGTTGGGGGTTCAAGTCCCCTTGGCCACCCCACTCGCAGGCATTGAGTGGGTGTCTGGCAAGTAATTGCTTGATACCCTCTCAGCCCGCTTGCTTCTCTAGCTCAATGGCAGAGCAGTTGACTCTTAATCAATTGGTTCTGGGTTCGAATCCCAGGGGAAGCACCACGAAATGAAGCCTCTGGTTGCCGAAGAGCAGTCGGAGGCTTTGTTCGTTTTCCGGAGCGTTCAGTGAGTCGAGATCGTTTGGCTTGAGGCCGAGGAAGCACGAACCCGAGTTGCCGTTTTGCAACGAGCGGTGACGCCGAGATTGAGCCAAACGATCCCGACTCAGCGGGACCAGGCGTGTTGCTCGCGGTAGCGGCCAACACTGAGCGGAGTGCTGCGCTGTCGTCGCTGCCGCAGGCTCGTGGTCCCCAACATGGTGGCGACGCCGATCGCGATCGAGATACTGCCGAAGAGCAGTGTGGTGCTGCGTGATTTGTTGGCAAGGCTCGGGAAGACACCCATCCAGGTGCTCTCCGATAGCCCGCTGAGGGGGCCAACTGGAATCAAGTAGCCGAGAAGGATGATGCCGAACCCGGCCGCACCGAATCCGACGGCGAGGGCAAAAGTCATTTCGCCGCGCTCGGGTCGGGTGAGGAAGCCAGCAATGAAGAGCAGGAGTGCGCCGGCAGCAGAGACGATCATCAGCCAGCGCACGGCAGCGTTAGTGAACGACAGTGAGCCAACGGTCGGGACGGGCAGTGTGAGGTCAGGGGAGAGCGAAGCACGCTCGTCGCGCACGATCATTTTCTGCTCAGAGGGTGTAATGATGACGGGTGCGTCGTTGTCGCCAATGAGGCGTGCGTGGGCATCGCTGACGAATCCGCCCATGAGTGCTGCACCGTCGTTGAGGCGGGAGATCTGTTCGATAAATTCTTTGAGCTGAGTGGTGGAGACGTTGAGCGGAGCGGCGTTAGCGCTCGCGATGAGCGTGGCGACGTCGCCGCGAATGTCGGCGTCGCCGAGGATTGCATAGGCCACTGAGGCATCCGACGAGGGCGAGAACGCAACGTGTTGGAACCACCACGTGCTGATCGAGACCGCCATCAGGACGCAAGAAACCAGGAGCAGGAGTCCTGCCAGAGATCGACGCACCGGGAGAGTCTGGCAAACTTGGGACCACTTCCACGACTGCTCGATGTAATCAGTCACGCTGGCGGTTGTCCAGCCGCCTCGTAAACTGCAAATGTGTCTCGTTCTGGAATGCTCCGCATGCTCGCTCGTGGCGCCCTTCGAAGGTGCCCGCGCTGCAATGGCAAGGGCGCATTTTTCACCGGATGGTTTGAAAAAGCGCCCCATTGCCAAACGTGCGGGCTGCGTTGGCGTCGGGGCGATGTGGGCTTTGAACTCGGTGCTGCAGCGATGGCTGCCGTGATCACCCTTGGACCGTTGCTCGTGGTGCTCGGCGTCGCGCTCGCCGTCACCTGGCCGTCGATTCCGGTGGCGCCGCTTCTGGTGTTTTTCCTCCCGTCGGCGCTCCTCTTGCCGCTGGTGACGTATTCCCTGTCGTACACGGTGTGGCAGGCGCTCGATCTGGCGATGCGCCCAGTGCAGCCAGAAGACTTCGATGTGGAATTCATCCTTGGTGACGCTCTGCCAACCGACCTCGATCTCTGACGTTCACTGGTGGGGAGTAGCTCTCCAAAAATTTCTCGACTGTTCGAACGTGTGGGCCTTGCCCGAACAGTCGTTCGCTGGTTACACTGTTGTCATTCCAACAATGAGTTCGTGATTATGTTGTTCCGTCGTCCAGAGGACGTCACGGATAGCTCCTTGACCAACTCTGCGACACCCCATCTTTATGGTGGCAACCAACAAGTCATTCGGGCACTGTCAATCGGCAACGAGCCCCGCCACCGCCGAGAACGGCACAACGAAAGAGAGACAGAACCATGGCAGCACGAGGCAATAAAGAGCAAGGTAAGGCCCTCGAAATGGCACTCGCTCAGATCGACAAGCAATTCGGTGTTGGCGCTGTCATGAAGATGGGTGAACGCACCAATATGGCGATCGAGGTCGTGTCGACCGGTGCGTTGGCGCTCGACCTCGCACTCGGAGTCGGAGGGCTGCCGCGTGGCCGCGTCACCGAAATCTTTGGTCCAGAATCATCGGGCAAGTCGACGCTCGCCATGCATGTGGTTGCCGAAGCGCAGCGCACCGGTGGCGTGTGTGCCTATATCGACGCCGAGCATGCAATGGACCCGATCTACGCCGCAGCAATCGGCGTCGATGTCGATCAGCTGCTCATCTCGCAGCCAGACACTGGTGAGCAAGCGCTCGAAATCTGCGACATGCTGACCCGCTCCGGAGCAATCGACGTCATCGTGATCGACTCCGTCGCAGCACTCACGCCTCGTGCCGAGATTGAAGGCGAGATGGGCGACACGCATGTCGGCTTGCAGGCTCGTCTGATGAGTCAGGCGCTTCGCAAGCTCACTGGCAACCTGAGTAAGACCAAGACGATCTGTATCTTCATCAACCAGTTGCGTGAGAAGATTGGCGTCATGTTCGGCTCACCCGAGACCACCCCTGGTGGCCGTGCGCTCAAGTTTTACTCGTCGGTTCGTCTCGATATCCGTCGCATCGAAGCCCTGAAAGACGGTACCGACATCGTCGGCAACCGGACCCGTGTCAAGGTCGTCAAGAACAAAGTGGCGCCGCCGTTCCGACAGGCTGAGTTTGACATTATGTACGGCAAGGGCATCAGCCGCGAAGGCTCCCTCGTCGATTTGTCGGTCGACTTGGCCATCGTCAAGAAGTCTGGCGCTTGGTTCACGTATGAAGGCGAGCAGCTCGGCCAGGGTCGCGAAAAGGCCAAGGACTATCTCCGTAACAACCCTGAGGTGATGATGGAGATCAGCGACAAGGTTCTCATCGCCAGCGGTCTGAAGGAAGATCCCAACGCTCCGGTCGTCGACGACGCCGAAGCATCAGAGGACGCCTTCACGGCAGCCGACGATCAGCCGATCAAACTCGACTGATCTATCCGGTTTCCACATCATCGAGCGGCCGGATCGGCGGCACTGGTCGGGCCTGACCACTGCTCCGATTGGTCGCTCGTTGATGTTTTCAACGTAGGTCACCTCTTGCAGGATCAGGTCATGGCCACTCTGCGACGCATTTCAATTGCCACCCTTGGGGTTGCTGATACCCCTGCATCGACGGGGTATGAGGAGTCGCTCGGATGGAAGCGGTCGGCGCAGTCCCCCAGGTCGAACCGCCCAAGGCGTTCCGGGGCGGTTACTCGTCCGATATCGCCGCTCCAGACGGACACTTGTGGGAAATCTTCGACAACCCCTCTGCCAGTTTTAATGACCATGGCCAGTTCGTTGTGGCCCCACCCGCAGCTTCGACGTCAGATGTTGATGGAGTAGACGCGCGCCGCCGTTCCAGAGAACATCTCGTCCTGCTCGGCATCGCTGAATTGTGCAGCGATCTTCTTGAGCCCGTTGTACAGGACCGGGAATGAGAGCGAGAAGCGGTCGACGGGGAAGTTGCTCTCGAACATGCAGCGCCCGGGACCAAACGCTTCGATCGTGTGCAGGTAGTAGCGACCCTGCGCCTCGACAAAATCGTCAGATGTCGGGGGAGCAACGGCGAGGTGGTAGCCGAATCCATTGTCGGGCATAGCGAGGCCACCGATTTTTGCCACGACGTTGTCGCAGGCAGCGAGTGCGGTGATGTCGAGCTTCCATTGCTCGAAGATCTCGTCCCGCTTGCCTTCGTACTGGCCGACACCACAGGGGGTGCCGAAGTGGTCGAGCACCATCAGCGTGTCGGGTGCGGCCTTGGCGAGTGACAGCAGTTGATGGTTTTGATAGTGGTAGTGCCAGGTGTCATAGGTGAAGCCCCGCTCACCGAGGCGCTTGACACCAGCGATGAAGGCCGGGTTCTCGAACTTGCCTTCGGGGTTGACTGCCGGGATCGTCATCGCTGCGGGCTCGCTGGAGCGTGCGAGGGCGTCACGAATGCCACGGAAGCGCCCCCTGCCAGCGTCGACATGCGCATCGAGGACCTCATCGAGGTGTTTGGCGTCGGCAAGATCGGTGTGTCCGACAATTCCTGCGATTGGCGGGCTTGATGGCACCTCGGCAGCAAGATACTCAGCACTCTCGACGACGAATTCAGTTTCGCCAATCGGTCGCAAGTGGATCGGGCCATCGGTCCGATACGCGGAGCTGCACTCCATGAAGATCGTGGCGACAACGTTGTGGCCGCTCGCAGTGTCGAACGCCAACTCGTTCGGGCCGTAGGGGAGCGCTCCGTCAGGACGCCACAGGTGGTGGTGTGGATCAACGATCCGACGATCAGGATCAACAACCGACTCAATGACCTGATCGAGCCATTCCTGGGTTCCGTGTGCTGGTGCTGCGACGCTCATCCCAGAGTGTGTAGCCGCTCAGTCAACTCCGACGTGACGCGGAGCGCTCCGAGCAGTTCCGCTGTCAGGAATTGATGACGTAGGTGCCTTCGACGAACGGCTTGAAGATCATCAATACGAGGCTGACCACGAAGATCAAGTGGGTGATGCCGATGCCCATCGACATCTTTTTCTTGGCGTTATCCGAGGTATCGCTGATCGCCGGGCGAATCAGGAACCAGCTGACGATGACAGCGCCGATCCAGAGTGCGATCGTGATCGTGATCCACCACATTTCGGCGAGGGCAAACTTGTTGACGCCGGCCATGCCCATGCCGGCGACCCATAGGAGGATCAGTGCGGGAAACACGAGCTTCATGTGCAGAGCAGCCATTGAGCTGGTTTCGCCAGCACGCTGCATCCTCGGGTAGAGAAACAGCGGGCCGAATGCCGCGACGATGCTCAGGACATGGACGACATAAAGAAGCTTGACGAGGGTCTGGCTCTCGTTGAGGAAGATGGCGATCACGAGCCGAACGCTACTCGCTCGCGAGTTGGGTCGGTAGCCTGTCGGTTATGTCCGACATGGCTTCCGATGCCCAGCGCAGTTACATCGTGCGCACCATGGGGTGCCAGATGAACGATCACGATTCTGAGAGGATTGCCGGCCTGCTCGAAGCCGATGGCCTCGTGCTCGCCGAATCCGAGTCAGATGCTGATGTTGTGGTTCTCAACACGTGCTGTATCCGCGAGAACGCCGACAACAAGCTGTACGGCAACCTCGGCCACCTCAAGACGTGGAAAGGAAAAAGAGACGGCCGTCAGATCGTGGTCTCAGGATGTCTTGCTCAAAAGGACCAGGAGCTGGTTGCCCAGAAGGCCAGCCACGTCGATGTGGTGATGGGCACGCACAATGTGCACCGAGCAGCCGAACTGCTCGAAGAGTCAAAGTCGTCCGCAGTGCCGATCACCGAGATCCTCAAAGAAGCGGTCATCGATGATCATGCGATGTTCCCGTCAGCGCTCCCGGCGCGTCGAGAGACTTCGTACAACGCTTGGCTCACGATCCAGATTGGTTGCGACAACAACTGTGCGTTCTGCATCGTGCCAGCGGTCCGCGGCGCCGAGATCAGTCGTCCATACGCCGACATCGTCGGCGAAGCTGAACAGCTCGCAGGCGACGGCGTCACCGAGGTCACGCTGCTTGGTCAAAACGTCAACAGCTATGGCCGCGACATACAGCTTGCTGCCCGCCAGGCTGGTGACGAGTCTGCCAAACTACGCCCACTGTTTTCGAGCCTGCTTCGCGACGTCGGTGCAGTCGAAGGCATCCGCCGGGTGCGGTTCACGAGCCCACACCCGAAAGACATGCGGCCCGACACCTTTGCTGCGATGGCCGAAACGCCCGAGGTCTGCGAGCACTTGCACTACCCGTTGCAGTCTGGCAGTGATCGTGTGCTGGCACTGATGCATCGTGGCTACACCGCTGAGCGCTACCTGGAACGGCTGGGGCAAGCTCGTGCAGCAATCGATGATCTCGCCGTTTCGACCGACATCATCGTCGGCTTTCCTGGCGAAACCGACGACGACTTCGAACGCACGCTCGAAGTCGCTGCGGCTGCCGAATACGATTACGCCTATACGTTCATCTTCTCGCCGCGACCCGGCACCGAAGCTGCCGATATGGAGGCCGACTTCGTTCAAGCAGCCGTGGCGAGCGAGCGTTTCCAGCGCCTGCGTATTGTCGTTGAGCGTTCGGCTTTGCTGAAGCACGAGGCCCGCGTTGGCTGTATCGAAGAAGTGCTGATTGAAGGGCCGAGCAAGCGGGACCCGAACGTGACCAGCGGGCGTACTCGCCAAAACAAGCTGGTTCATTTCGCCCCGCCGCGCCCATTGCGCGCTGGGAGCTATGCCACAGTTCGCATTGCTCGCGCCGCGCCGCATTACCTGGAGGGCGACTTCGTCGCGTTCCTCTCCGAGCCTGCGCACAAGATCCGCATTCCAGTAGCAGCCCTGTAGCACCGGGCTCCTTGCGAGCGGTGTCGCCACCGCTCGCAGGTGACTTCCAGTTCAGCTCGGCAGCGAACGCTCGCTCCAGACGCTGGACATGCCAGCGCTCGAAGCAATGACCTTCGGGACCGCTCTGCTGCAGTGCCGCGACCACAAGCCGAGCGTGTTGGCCCCGGTGCCAGCGATGACAAGCCAGTCACCTTCTGCGAGTTCGGGCAGCACTAGGTCGCGTACGAGCACGTCGCCGGCGAAGCAGAGTGGACCGACCAGGTCGTAGCACTGTGTTGCTCGGTTCTCGTCGCTGGCCACGGTGATACGGCCATCGACCGTGACCACTGCAAATCCGTAGCCCGCTGCAGCTTTGGCACCGTAGACGTCGCGCATGAAGTAATCAGCGCCGAGATGTACGAACGCCATGGGCACCGAGCGTTCTTCAACGCTCTCGATACGGGTGGCGGCCCAGCCTGCATTGGCCTGCACCCATTGGCCGAACTCTGTTCGCACGTCGTAGTCGAAGAGTTCGGCTCGTTCGGCTTGGAGTCGCTTGCCGTAGAGCGACATGAGCTCGTGGCCGTCAATTTCTGCTCGTACCCCTCCACCAATGTCGAGAGTCGTGATGCGACGATTGTCTTGTCGCCGTGCTCGTACTGCATCGATCTCGGCAGCGAGTTCGAGGAGCCGACCAACGGCTTCCACATGGGCATCGCAGGTCGGGACCTGGCTCCCGATATGCATGTGGAGTGCGGTCACACCCGCTTGGATACAGGCGTCGATGAGCTTGGGCCGGGGTGTGCTGAGCGGGACGCCGAACTTGCTTCGTTCACCGCTGACATCGAACCGAGACGGGGCTCCCGTTGTCACTTCAGGGTTGATCCGAAGGCCGACTTGGAAAGCGGGTGTGGCCGGGTACCGCTGCAGTTCGGCAAGTGAGTTTGCGTTGAGTAAACCGCCCGACAGGTGCGTCTGGCACCAAGCGATCTCGGAGCGGGTCTTGACGGGTGAATCGAAGATCAGATCGCGCGGTGCTGCCCCTGCCCGGAGCGCAAGCTGCACTTCTTCGAGTGACGCCGCCTCCAAACCAAAGCCGCCGGCAGTGAGGTGCGCCAGCATCTCGGGGTGCGGCATCGTCTTGATCGCGATCGAGTGTCGGACAGAAGCCGGAAATGCGTCGCCTAACAATGCCAGCTGTGCATCGAGTACATCAAGTTCGACACCGATGAGCGCGGTGTCGTCGTCACTCAGCGTCGGGCTCGCGCTCAGCAGCGCCGCAGCAGCATGGCGCGCCCGCTCGTCGACGCTCGACGTCACGAGCGTCGCTCGGCGAACTCGGCGATGATTTCGATCAGACGTTCGTCGTCGTCCATGAAGAGTTTTCCCCGCTCCAGCATCCAGCGGACCGTCGGTGCGCCAATGGCAAGCCGAATGAACGAGCGCTCGCCATAGCGCACGGGCTGGCCAAAGAAGACTCGACGATCTCCGTCGCTGAGCCCCTCGTGCTCGGTGGTCAGTACGTCGTGGTAGAGCGTGCGAAGTTCCTCGTGGGAGAGCTCGCGGCCACCGGCGAGCACCTGGGTCGAGATGATCGACGTGTTTGTTTTGTGCTGGTCGGGCATCAGGCGGAAGTTGGGGTGTTTGGCAATGAGGCCTGTCAGCTTCGCGTTCCAGGCATCCATCAAAGCGTCGCTCACGTGATGCGGCCAGCTGGCGTAGCTCTCCATCTCGTCGAGCGCGATCTCCCAGCGCAGCCGCAACCCGCGATTCTCCTCCATCGGGAGATGTTGGCGAACGTTGTCGAGCGCCCACGGCACGTCGTGGGCGCTAAAGATCTGACCGAAGGGACCCACCGGCGTACCATCGACCGCTTGGAGCCGTTCGGTCCAGCGACGCGGCACGAGGAGCGCGCCACAAAACGGAGGCGCCTGGAAGAATTTGCTGCCCGTGAGCATGACCATGGCACCGCGCTCCAGCAGGTCGTGCAGAAGCGGCGGTTCAACCCGGAGCTGGCAGAGATCGACCACCCACATGACCCGGTCGCCGAAGTCGTCGATGACGTCGAGGTCGTCCTTAATCCCCGATTTTGAGCCGAAGACAAGGCTTCCAACAATTGCTGCGGTGGGGTTGTCGTTGACCAGTTGAACGATCTTGTCGTATCGGTCGAGGACGTTGCCGTCGGCGTCTCGTGCGTCGAGTTCAATGACCGTCGGCTCAGGCGCGCTTGGATCGACGGCGCTGCCCTGTGGGAGTGGGTGTCCGAATTGGTTTTGGCGTCCGAACAGTTTCGCAGCGGCAACATCCCTGGATCCGCTGCCGAGCTCTTCGGGGCAGGAAATCAGTTGGATGATGGGTCGGTCAGGGTGCAGCAGACGATGAAAGAGGGTCGGCAGGTACGCCAAGTCCGTACCGGACGGGCCGAAGAAGACGTCGAACGGGTCGTTGTGTACCGAGCTGAGGAGGCTCTTGAGACGAAAGGACTGCTCCTCGACCAGTGATGCGTAGTTGAGCCCCTCGTACCGCCCCAAGAACTCGCTGGCGACCACGCGTGATCGGTCGTTGAGCATGCCGGCGGTGCAGCTTCCTCGGTTAAACACGTCGTGGCTGCTGACAGGATTGGCGAAGTAGCGGTTGCGACCAGTGACCGGGTCGAGCTCGGTCCGCTCATCGCCACCAGCAATCAACGCCTCGAGCAGGAGTTCGTCGCTGATGTCGGTCTTGCCTTCGATGTTCGTCTGCACGCAAGCTTCGCTCATGCCCATTTCTCCTCTGCCGTCTCGGTGATCCGAGGGTACTGCGACTTCTTGTTTGCTTCCGCTGTGTCCCAATCAACAGTTGAGCGGTTCCGAACGATCTGGCAATCGTGAGAACTGGCGTCGGGCGTGACCAATCAAGCGACGACGAAAAGTTGTGCTGACTGGCACCCGTCAACCCAAACACTCAGCCGTCGCAAGCCCCGAGGCGTGCAACAGAACGTCTGGCATGGCCTGCGTGGCACTACATTGAGCTCGGATGGGTGAAGCGTCCGAGGATCCGCAGCTAGCCGAGTATCGATCGAGCATCGACAATATCGATGCAGCGCTCGTCCATATGCTCGCCGAGCGGTTCAAGGTCACCAAGGCAGTGGGGCGGTACAAAGCGACAGCGGAGTTGCCTCCAGCCGATCCGGTTCGCGAGGAGATCCAGATCGCCCGGCTTCGTTTGATGGCCGAAGCCGCTGGCCTTGACCCGACATTTACCGAGAAGTTTCTCCGGTTCATCGTCGCTGAAGTGATCCATCATCATCAGCGAATCGCCGAAGGCGAACAACTCTGACCAGCGGCCCGCCACGCATCGCGGTCATTGGATCGACCGCGTCGGGTAAGTCGTCGGTCGCCATGGCCGTTGCGGCTCAGCTCGGTGACGTCGAATTGATCTCGGTTGACTCGATGCAGGTCTATCGAGGCTTGGACATTGGCACGGCCAAGCCGTCGCCAGAAGACCAAGCTGCCATCCGCCATCATTGCATTGATATTGCCGAGGCGACCGCTGAGTTCACAGTCGCCGAATTCAAGCGGGCGCATGCGAGTGCACTCGGCCACATCGCTGCCCGGGGCCAGAGCGCCCTGCTCGTCGGTGGAACCGGGCTGTATCACCGCGTCGTGATCGACGACTTCGACCTCCCCGGTGAGTGGCCTGAGGTCAGGGCCGGTCTCGATCATCACGAGACGAACACCCTTTACCAGCGGCTTAGCGAGCTGGACCCGAAGGCCATTGAGAAGATCGACCCCGAGAATCGCCGGCGTCTGCTGCGTGCACTCGAAGTGACGATCGGTAGCGGTCGGCCCTTCAGCTCGTTCGGGCCGGGAGTCGACCACTACCCCAATACGGGGGTTGCACAGGTCGGTGTGCGCTGGCCTCGGCCCGTTATTGCCGAGCGCATCGAAGCGAGGGTGCATGCCATGATCGATGCAGGTTTGGTGGCAGAAGTTGCGGAGCTGAGTGAAGCTGGGTTCTCGAAAACATCCGCCCAGGCGCTCGGCTACAAGGAAACCCTGCAACATCTTCGTGGTGAGATCAGCCACGATGAAGCAGTGGCAATGATCATCATCAGAACGAGGCAGTTCGCTGTACGCCAGGAGCGATGGTTCCGTCGTGATCCACGCGTACGCTGGATTGACGTCGAGAGCGATCCGGTCGCCGAGGTGGCGCCCACCGTGATCGAAGAATTGCAGCGAGCATGACGACCCTGACTCTGACCAAGCACCACGGCCTCGGCAACGATTTCCTGGTGCTCTTTGACCCGCCTGATGTCAATCACGCGCTCCTCGCTACCCAGCTGTGCAACCGACACACTGGCCTCGGTGCCGATGGCCTGCTGTTGGCGCACGACGCAGAGGGCTATGCAGCGAAGATGACGCTGTACAACGCCGACGGTTCACGAGCGGAGATGAGCGGCAACGGTATTCGCTGCTTTGCTCAGGCTGTCGCTGCACGTCGTGGCGACCTTGGCCCACAGTTGATTCTCACCGACGCAGGTGACCGAGTTGTCGTGCTGGCCAGCACCGATGACGAACACACCATCTCAGCGCAGGTTGAAATGGGCGAAGTCGGAGTCATCGACGAGCCGCTGGGCTGGGAGGCGCTTGCCTGCCACCCCGATCGACCCGTTGCGCACCTCACCATGGGTAACCCGCACAGCATCGTCGGTGTCGACGAAGTCGCTGTCGTCGACTTGGTCGATCTGGGCGGCAAGGTTCCGCACGTGAACCTTGAGATCGTCGAGCCGGGCCCTGCAAGCAATGCCATCACCATGCGCGTCCACGAGCGTGGCGCTGGGATCACCTTTGCCTGCGGCACGGGCGCCTGCGCCTCGGCGTACGCGGCAGCGCAGTGGGGGCTCGTCACACCGATCGACGGTGAGGTCCTCGTCCATATGGATGGTGGAAGCGCCATCGTCAGGTTTTCGTCCGACAATCCGACACTCGCCGTGCTCACTGGGCCGGCGACCCACATCGCAACGATTCAGGTGCCACTGCAATGAGAAGGACAGCGTGACGACTCCGTACAACGAAGCACTCGCCGAAACACTGATCGATCGGACAATCCGGGAGAAGATCGTGCTGGTTGGCGTGACGCTTCCCGGCGACGACGAAGAGTCGACCGAGGCAAGCCTGAACGAGCTCGCCCTGTTGATCGATACGGCGGGTGCCGACGAGGTCGGCCGCATGGTCCAGAAGCGGGCCGCGCCCGATCACACCTGGTACATCGGCAAGGGCAAGGTTGAAGAGCTCAAGCAGCTCTGCCTCGCCGTTGATGCTGACACCGTTGTTTTTGACAACAACCTGGGGCCGGCACAGCAGTTCAACCTTGAGAAGTTGTTGGGCCGAACGGCGATCGACCGCACGGCAGTCATCCTGGATATCTTTGGGCAGAACGCACACACGCTTGAAGGCAAGGCACAGGTCGAACTCGCTCTCCTGCGCTATCGGCTACCGCGTCTCCGCCGAGGGCTCTCCGACAAGCAGGCGCAGCAGCGCGGCGGTGTTGGCGGTCGATTCGGTAGTGGTGAAACCAAAACCGAAGTCGAGCGTCGTCGGATCAAACGACGGATCACCAAGATCGAAAAAGACCTCGACGGCCTCGCCGAGACGCGCTTGTTACAGCGCAAGGGGCGCAACAAAAGTGGCCTCGCCAACGTGGCGATCGTGGGTTACACCAACGCAGGAAAGTCGACACTGCTCAACCAGCTGACTGACTCCGGCGTGCTGGTCGAAGACCGTCTTTTCGCCACGCTCGATCCAACCACGCGCCGCCTGGCGCTATCTGGCGGCGAGCCTGTGCTGCTCTCCGACACGGTCGGCTTCATCAGCCGCTTGCCGCACGGCCTCATCGAGTCGTTCAAGGGAACACTTGAAGTCGCGGCGATGGCCGACTACCTCGTGCACGTCGTCGACACCACGGCGCCAGACCCCGAAGGGCAGATCGATGCCGTTCGCAAAGTGCTCGGTGACATCGATGCGGCTCAAGTACCCGAGCTTCTCGTGTTCAACAAAGCCGACGCCCAGCCAGAGATCGCCAAGGAACTGATGGATCGACATCCCGGTTCGGTTGCGATCAGCGCTGCTACCGGCGACGGCGTCGAGATCTTCCTGCGGACTCTGACAGATCGGCTCCGAGTACTGGCTGTCGTCTACGAGCTTCTCGTTCCGTACGAACGCGGCGACATTCTCGCCTCGGTGCATCGAGAAGGTGAAGTTGTCTCGATCGGCGATGGCGCCGGCCCGAACGAGGAAGCTTGGCTGATCCGCGCTCGCCTCTCTGATGCTTCCGCGGGTCGACTCAGCGAGTTTGTCACCGGAAAAACAAGTGGTTCCGAACCTGATCCGATTGAACCCGAGGCCTGATCGTGGTTGCCATCGAAGCACTGACTGGCCCGTTCACGCCGCCGCCGTACCCGTACGATCGGCTGAACCGGCTGAAGCCGATCGCCGACGAATTCGAAGGCGGAGCGGTCGACCTGTCAATCGGTACGCCGTTCGATCCGCCACCCGCTGCAGTGATCCAGGCGCTGGCTACAAGTGGCGCCGAGCGCGGTTACCCGCCGAGCATGGGGACCCCTGTGTTCCGTACCTCATGCAACAATTGGATGCGACGCCGCCTCGGTGTCGAGGTCCCGATCGACCAGATCGCAGCTGCGGTTGGAACCAAAGAGTTCGTGGCGTCGTTGCCGGGTTACATGAAGCTGCGCCACCCCGAACGTGACACGGTTCTGTATCCGGCCATCTCGTATCCGTCGTATGCAATGGGTGCCACTCTTGGGCAGTGCCGCTCGGTGTCGGTGCCGTTCGGCCCTGATGGCACACTTGACCTCGGCGCAGTCGACCAGGCCGACATTGATCGAGCACTCTTGCTGTGGGTCAACAGCCCGGGCAACCCGACCGGCCATCTCGACGATCTCGAGGCCGCTGCAACATGGGGGCGTTTCAACGGGATCCCCGTGTTCTCCGACGAGTGCTACATCGAGTTCACCTGGGACGGCCATCCCCGCACGATTCTCGAACACGGGCTCGATGGCGTCGTTGCCGTTCACTCGTTGTCGAAGCGGTCGAACTTCGCCGGAGCCCGAGTGGGCTTCTATGCAGGCGACGCCGAAATCGTCGACTTCTTGAAGAGCGTCCGCCAGCACGCTGGCATGCTTGTTCCCGGGCCGGTGCAGGCCGCAGCTGCGGTTGCTTATGACGACGACGTCCACGTCGAAGACCAGCGCCTCCGCTACCGCTCCCGTCTCGACCTTCTTGCTGGGGTGATTTCAGAGTGGTCCGGCATTGAGGTGCAGCGGCCCGGGGGAGCGTTCTACCTCTGGATTCCCGTCGAAGACGGATGGCAGTTCACCGAACGACTCGCAATCGAAGGCGGCGCCATTGTCAGCCCCGGCGAGTTCTACGGCGTCGACGGCACGAACTTCGTGCGTGTCGCCGTGGTACAACCAGACGACAAGATCGAACTCGTGGCTCGCCGCCTGGCGGCCGCCACCTGACCACGACGCGCCTGGCACACCAGCGGGCGCAGGACGGAGCAAGATGAACTCGAATCGGCGCACTGGACTTCTTGCTGCGGGCATTGTGGTGTTGATCGTCGGGCTGCTTGCTGCTGGGGGTCTGTGGTATTCGGCAGGTCAGCGGCAATCCGATGCCGTGCGGAACTTCGCGCGGGCACCGGTCGGCTGCGTCACCACGCTCGATTTTGAAGTTGCTGGTGAGTTCCTCGTCTTCGTCGAAACCGCGGGCGAAATCGGCGACGTGACCGGAAGCTGTGTGACGCCCGGTGCGTTTGGCCAGCTTGGCGTTCCGCCAGATCTCCCACCTGTTCGCCTGGTGTTGACGGAGTTCGACGGCACTGACGTTGTGCTCGACGCCCGTACCGGGGTCGACTACGACGTTGACGGCTCGGTGGGCGAAGTGATCCGAGCGTTCGTCGTGGAGAACCCCGGCGAACATTTCATCCGCGTCGAGTCAAGAAATAACTCCGGGCCCGACGCGTTTGCGGTCGCCATTGGTCGTGATCCGAGCGAAGGTGTCCAATCGTTGCGGTTTGGAGCGATTGTCGCTGGAATCGCTGGGTTGGCCGTTGGACTTGCGTCCATTGCAGCGAGCCGCCGACGCAAGACTCCCCAAGCAGCGGAGCTTGCCACCCCGTGGTTGGGCGAAGCGCCGTGGCCCACGTCACCTCCAGGGGCGGCGCAGCCTCCGCAAGCGCCAGGCTGGGCGCAGCCGGTAACCGTGCCGGTGCCTCCAGTTCCTCTGGCTCATCCGGGTCAGGCCTTCATTCCTGGCCAACCACCGTTCGCGACACCAACCGCTCCTCCGACGATCCCATCACCGCCGCCATCACTGGGCAGCGAGCCTGCGTCAGGTCAAGGAACCGGAGCATCAGGCGATGGTGAGCGTTCACCGTGGGCTCCGCCGGACTAGCCCGGCCAGTAGCTAGGTTCGGGCCGCTCAGTAGCGGCGCATTACCGTGACGACCTTGCCGTACAGCTCGACCTGATCGGCAGAAAACACCATGGGCTCCATCGTGGGGTTGTGCGGGGTCAGCGTGACTTCGTTACCTGAGCGGGCATATGTTTTGACCGTGGCTTCGCCGCCTGGGATGCCGGCGACGACAATGTCACCGTTGGCCGGGTGATCGATCTGGGTGGCAACGACGTAGTCGCCGTTGAGGATGCCGGCGTTGACCATCGACTCGCCCCGGACGCGAAGCATGAACAGCTCGCCTTCGCCTGCGAAGTCAACCGGAACCGGCAGCAACTCTTCGACGTTCTCTGCCGCCAGCACATCGGTGCCGGCTGCGACGTCGCCGATGAGCGGGACGTGGCGAACGGGCCGTTTGTCCATCATGGCGCCACTGTTTGAGTCGTATCGAACTTCGATCGCGCGTGGCTTGCTGGGGTCACGGCGGAGGTAGCCGTGGCGCTGCAGGGTGTTGAGGTGACTGTGCACCGTGGACGGCGAGGTGAGCCCAACGGCGTCCCCGATTTCACGAACTGATGGCGGGAACCCGCGATCGCGCATTTGCTGTTCGATAAAATCGAGAATGTCGCGCTGACGCTTACTGATCTTGGGGGCCATGGGAACATGATATGGCTTTAGACCGATCAGGTCAAACATCTGTACTGCAAACGCTCGTTCGATAAATATGCTGCATCCGGTTGACATCGAACACTTGTCCTGGTTCACTCATTCCCAGAAGTAATCGAACAAGCGTTTCGAACTGTTCAAGCCATCGAACGGTATTGGGTCGCCCACTCGGCATTCACGTCATCCGTTGGGGAGTAGACATGAGCACCAGCTTTCACACAGCACATCGGAGCAAGTTCCAGGACCGCGCGACGCAGCCGCTGGCATTCGTTTCTGCCACGACGTTCGGGGTTGAAGCCGAAGTGCGGGGAATGGTTCGTCCAAATGTTCCCAACTACGCAATCCGCCGTCTGCTCGTCGGCTCGGTTGCCTTGGGGCTTGCTGTTGTCGGCTTGGCTGCAGCGGTGGGACTCCTCGCTGGTTTCCAAGGAACGCGAGCCTCTGCTTCCGGCGTCCAGTCTGCCCTCGCTGACACGGCTGTGTCTGCAGCAATTCACGTTGCGCAGCCTGGCGACACTCTGTGGTCGATTGCCGACACCTACCGGGGCGACATCAGCCGCAATCGCTACATTGACGTGCTGATCGGGATAAACGGCGATACCGGGGTTACCTCTGGCGAAGCCATCTGGCTCCCCTGAGCCGGTGCTACCGCGACTGATGTCACGTTGTGGGCGCAGGCGATGTGTCGGACCGTATCGCCCATGCCGGAGTATCGTAATGATAATGCGCTGCCCGGCCTGCCGAGATGACGACACGAAAGTCGTTGATTCACGTGTTGCCGAGGAAAATACCGCCATTCGTCGACGCCGCCAGTGCCTCGCTTGTTCACATCGTTTTACGACGTTCGAGCGTGTTGATCATGCGCAGCTGACGGTGGTCAAGTCCGATGGTCGGACCGAGCCTTTTGCCCGCCCGAAGCTGATTGCCGGGCTGGCTGCATCCACCAAGGGTCGTTCGGTTACGTCTGAGCAGCTCGAGCAACTCGCCCTCACTGTCGAAGATTCTGCTCGTCTGCAGGGCTCTGAGATCTCGTCGGCCAACATTGGCCTTGCGGTGCTGAAGCATTTGCGCTCGGTCGATGAAGTTGCCTACCTGCGCTTCGCCAGCGTGTATAAAGAATTTGATGCCGCGGCTGACTTCCATCGCGAGCTTGAGTTGATGGAGAAGTCTGAGCCCATCGAGTCAGCTCCGGTCTGAGCGATTCCTGTTGATCAGCGCTTGCGCAACCAGCGGCTGAACACGAAGGTTTGGTCGTCGATCACCATTTGTGCGAGCTCGTAACGGGCGGTGTGATCGGCTGCGCCAGTCGTCAGACGTGGGCCGCTTCCGCCTGCGCACAGAGGTGACGTGGTGAGGTTGATTTCGTCGATCAAATCGGCGTCGAGGAGCGCTCCGTTGAACAGTGCGCCGCCTTCGGCTTGCACGAAGTCTGGAGATGGATGGACCTCACGGAGTCGTCCGATGATGGCCGACAAGTCGACGCGCCCGCCACCGGACCTGATCACGTCGACGCCGTCAGCGACCTCGGCCTGGTCGGTGGTGATAATGAACCCGGCGCCGCCAGTGAAAAGGGGGAGGGTGGTGTCGACATTGCCACTTCCGGTGACGACGCCGACGCGTTGCCCGGGAGTCCGGGGTGGCCCGTAGCCCTCACCTCTGACGGTGCCTGCGCCGACGAGGATGACGTCGGCGATCGACCGAAGCCCATGGAGGACTGCCATGTCGTTCGTGCTTGATAGATCTCCGCTCCTGCCATCGACCACAGTGGATCCGTCGATCGAGCTGACCATGCAGAGCCCGACCCATGGAGAGCCGTGGCGTCGGCCGAGGGGATGGGCGTAACTGTCTTCGATCGTGGTTGTCGCGCTGTCAGGAAAGACCCGTCTGATCATGCTCACAGAAGGTTAGGTCGAGAAGTCGGACTCCGTCGACCAGGTTGGGTTCTGCGAGAATGAGCCCATGTCCCTCCTCGAGAGCACACCTGAGACCGATGCCGTTTCGGAGGCGCGCACGGTCAGTCGGACCTGCCCACTCTGCGAAGCCACCTGTGGCTTAGAGATCACGCTCAGGCCGGACGGCAAGGGCGGCGAAGAAGTCCAGCGCATCCGCGGCGATATGAACGACGTGTTCTCGCGCGGGTTTATCTGCCCGAAGGGTTCGACGCTGAAGCAGCTGCACGAGGATCCGGATCGCCTGCGGATGCCGATGATCCGGCGCAACGGCCAGCACGTTGTCGCGACCTGGGCAGAGGCCTGGGAAACTATTGAGGCTGGTTTGCAAGGTGTCATTGAGCGGAACGGTCGCTCGTCGCTCGGCGTGTACGTGGGTAACGCTGGTGCGCACTCGCTTTCGTCGATGATGTTCAGCCGTGCGCTGCTGACCGGGCTCGGTACGCGCAATCGGTTCAGCGCATCGACGGTCGACCAAATGCCGCGCCACGTTGCTGCTGGCCATGTGTTTGGAACGGGCGTCTCGGTGCCCGTTCCCGACCTCGATCGGACGGATCACCTGATGATCCTCGGCGGGAACCCGTATGCGTCGAATGGCAGCATGTGCACAGCCCCCGACTTTCCTGGGCGCATCGAGGCGATTCAAGAACGCGGCGGCCGAGTTGTCGTCGTCGATCCACGCCGGTCACGAACTGCCGAAGAGGCCGACGAGTGGGTGTCGATTCGACCGGGCTCTGATGCGCTCCTCCTGGCGGCGATGGCCAATGTGCTGGTCACCGACGGACTTGTTGATCCCGGCGCTCACGTCACGGAACACCTCAACGGCCTCGCTGAGTTCAGTACTGCGATTCAACCGTTTACGCCCGAGTCGGTCGCTGCTGCAACCGGCATCGAGGCGTCAACCATTCGACGGTTGGCTCACGAGCTGGCAGTGGCGCCTACATCGACCGTCTACGGCCGGATCGGTACGAGCACCACCGAGTTTGGGTCGACCGCCACATGGCTGATCGACGCGCTCAACATCCTGACCGGCAACCTCGATCGGCCGGGTGGTGCAATGTTCGCACTTCCCGTCGCCGGCGGAGCGACCACGCGCGGCAAACCTGGCTCCGGTCGTGGCTTCACCGTCGGCCGCGGTACCTCCCGGGTGAGCGGCCACCCTGAAGTCATGGGGGAGTACCCGGTCGCAGCGCTCGCCGAGGAGATCACGACGCCGGGTGATGGGCAGATCCGAGCCATGGTCACCGTCGGCGGCAATCCGCTCCGTTCCAACCCGAATACAGCCTTGCTCGAGGACGCCTTTTCGCAGCTTGACTTCATGGTGAGCATTGACCTGTACCTCAACGAGACCACCAAGCACGCCGACGTAGTCCTTCCGGTCCCGTCGCAGTTGCAGCGCAGCCACTATGACCTGCTGCTCCTCCAGTTTGCCGTCCGGAATGTCGCCAATTACAGCCCAGCGGTGCTGCCTCTCGACGATGACCAGCCCGACGAGTGGGAAGTGATCTCGAAGCTCACCGCCATCGCTCAAGGACTGGGCGTCGATGCTGATCCAGCCGTCGTCGATGAGCAGTCGATCGAGCATCTTGTCCGCTCGGCAGTGAAGGATGCAAACGGCCCCGTGTTCGGCCGTCAAGTCGACGAGTTGCTGACTGAATTGAACGCTTCAGGTCGGAGTGGCCCGGATCGGATGCTCGACTTCATGTTGCGGACGGGTCCGTACGGTGACGCATTCGGGGACGATCCGGACGGCACATCATTGGACGATCTTCTCAAGCGGCCGCACGGTCGAGACTTCGGCGCGCTGGAACCGCGCATCCCAGAGATTTTGCGCACACCGAGCGGAAAGATCGAACTCGCAGCAGAGGTGTTTATTGCCGACCTCGATCGCTTGGCTGCAGCGCAGACCAACCTCGAGCAGCGTGGGTTGGTCTTAGTGGGTCGTCGCGACCTGCGGAGCAACAACTCGTGGATGCACAACATCAAGGTGCTGGTGAAGGGTCGAGTGCGCTGCACCCTCCAGGTGCATCCCGACGATGCTGGCACCCTTGGGTTGACCGATGGCGGGGTGGCTCAAATCACCTCCCGCGTCGGCCAAGTGACGGCGCCTGTCGAAGTCACTGACAGCGTTCGGCAGGGTGTTGTGAGCTTGCCGCACGGCTGGGGACATGACGACCCCGGGGCCAAGATGCGAGTAGCCGCCGAGCACCCAGGTGTGAACTCGAATCTGCTCACTGATCACGAGGCCTTCGACCCACTTTCTGGCACTTCAGTGCTGAACGGAATTCCGGTGGAGGTTGCTCCCGCGATCTGAACGATGGGAGTCACAGGCTGTGGAAAAACCCTGCTTATTCACATTCCGTCCACATGCCTGTCAACAGTAATACACCGAAATTCACAGGCTTGTCCCCTTCCAATCCCCAGGGAAATGTCTCTAAGGTGGAGACCAGTGACGACCGCGGCGCAACACATGGAGCGGCAGCGACTACCGATCTCGTCGGCTCGCTTGGGGAAGATGCCCTGTACCTGTGATGTTGCGCCGTGGGCGGCACGAACACTCGTCACCAACCGCACGGATCGTTCCAGCGCTTGATCACACGATTCTCACGTTCCCAACCGAGCAGCGACAGCGTGCTGGTGTTGAGCACGAAACGCCGACCTTCCTGTGCTGGGAGGCTGAGCCAGCGTGCGGCGAAAATCCGCAGGAAGTGCCCGTGCGCAACGACGGCGATCGGGCCGCTCAATTTGGTGTAACGGTCGATGGCCGCATCGGCGCGTTGGCCGACTTCGTCGATCGACTCGCCGTTGAGGATCTCGTGGGTCCACACCGACCAGCCGGGAATAGTTTCACGTGTCTCGGCAGTGGTGATTCCTTCGTAATCGCCGTAGTCCCACTCGAGGAGCGAGTCGTCCGCAGTTGGTGTTAAGCCGACGAGGCCCGCGGTTTCCCAGGCGCGTTGCAGGGGACTGGAAAAGGCAGAGGTGAAGTCGATGTCGGCAACTGCAGCAGCGATCGATCGTGCTTCCTCGCGACCCTGCTCGGTGAGGGGCAGGTCGGTCCGACCGGTGTGCTGGCCTGACGCGCTCCACTCGGTCTCGCCATGACGAATAAGAATCAATTCCGGTCGGTTTGGCGTGATCGGTCGGCCGTGTTCGAAGCGCACTCCCTCAGTGTGACCGCCTGACGGGTCGTTCCACGCGCTGGGTTTGATTGGAGCATGCACCGCGCACGCTCGAATCGAACATGTGTGCGGACAACGGCCCTGTTCGCTACAGTCCGAGAGATGGCGATTGCGTGTGCGTATTGCAAGGGTGAACACGATCTGCCCATTCAGGTGCGCCAATGTTGGGCCGATAACGGTGAGCAAGAGGTGCCCGTCGCCGATGAAATCCCTTACGCCGATCCCGGCGATGGTGCGAGCTTCGAGCCGTCTGACGGTGCGTCGCCGCCGAAGGCGGGAGCACGTCGCCACGTGTCGAGTACCCCCGCTGTGTCTGGATTTGAGCGCGGTGTTGCGGCGGGCCGGGCTGGGCCGGCGCTACTTGGGCGCAACTGTCTCGTCGAGGCTTCGACCGCTGTCCCCACACCGTGGGCTGACGCCGAGCGGGTCGTTGTCGACGCTGCTGCGGTAGCTGAGCCGAGCGGCCTGCTCGCCACACTTCGGGCGGCAGCTGATTTGCGACAGCGACTGGTGATCGAACTCGCCGTCGACTTCGATCGCGAGCCGATGTTGAAGACCGTTGCACAGCCCTTCGAAATGGGCGCGAAGTTCGTTTTCGAACTTGAAACTCTGCACCATGCCGTGTGGTCGAATGCTGTCGACCTGCGCAACGATCGATTCGCATGGATTGCGCTTGACCGTGCGATTGCGGCTGGCGCAGCTGCTGCGGCAAGCGGTCAACTTGGCGACATCGTCGCTCCTGACGGGACTCTGCTCTGGCTTGACGCCGGGCCGGTTCGCCACACCGATCCAATCGACGGCGTCGCGGTGCTCCACGACGTCGCCGTCGAGCACCGCTCGTTTACTGCGCCTGGTGCCAACATCTCCGATGCCGACTTGGCGCCTGATCAGCTTGCTGCAGTCACCCACCGCGGTGGCGCCGCTCGGATCATCGCGCCAGCCGGTTCCGGCAAGACCCGCGTTCTGACCGAGCGAGCGCGTCATTTGCTGCGGGCTTGGAATCTTCCACCATCAGCCGTGAGCTTGGTGGCGTTCAACAAGCGGGCCCAAGAGGAAATGGTCGAGCGCACGCCCGACCTGCCTGGCCTGCAGGTCCGGACACTGAATGCAATGGCCCTGGCCATCGTTAACGGCACCGCTCCGTTTGCGGCACAGCAGACGCGTTGGAACACGATCAACGAAGTCGATGTCCGTCGGATCATCGGCGACTTGGTGTCGTTCCCTCGTCGGCGTAACAGTGACCCTGTTGCGCCATGGATCGAGGCGTTTAGCCTTATCCGGCTTGGGCTCGTGGCCCCGACTGACGCTGAAGCTCGTTACGACGGTGACGTCGATGGCCTTGCTGCGGCCTGGCCTGGGTATCGCAAGGCGCTGGAACGTCAGAGAGCAGTCGATTTCGACGACCAGATCCACCGAGCACTCTTGGTGCTGCTGTCGCAGCCGGAGGCCCGCCGCACTGCTCAGCGGGCGTGTCGGATGATGCTCGTCGACGAGTTCCAGGACCTCACGCCTGCCCACCTTTTGATGATTCGACTGCTTTCGTCGCCGGGTGGAGCTGTCTTCGGTGTCGGCGACGACGACCAGACGATTTACGGCTACAACGGTGCTGACCCAGCATGGCTGATCGATTTCGCCCGGTTGTTTCCGGGCGCAGACACGCATCCGCTTGAAGTGAACTACCGCTGCCCGGCCGGGATCGTCGATGTTGTCGACCGGCTCCTCCGGCACAACGATCGTCGCGTCTCGAAGACGATTCGCGCTCATTCGACTGACACGTCGGGTTGGAAAGTCGATACGGCGGTCGACCCGATTGGTGCGAGCCGCGACGCTGTCGAAGCAGCGCTGCGCGGTGGTGCGACGCCATCGGACGTCGCAGTACTGACCCGAGTCAACGCACTGCTGGCTCCGGTCCAGGTCGCTTTGGCAGTTCGGGGCATCCCGTTATCGGGTGGCGTCGGCCTCGAATTCACCGAGCGGACCTCGGTTCGCGCCGTGCTCGCATGGCTGCGCTTGGCCACACGAGACAAGTTGTCATCCGACGACATACGCGAGGCGCTGCGCCGCCCGTCGCGCTCTTTTCACCCCCGAATCAACGACTGGGTATGCGAGCAGGGGAGCGTGGTCGACCTGCATCGTCTGGCCGGTCGTTTAAATAACGAGCGAGACCAGGAACGCGTCACCGCCTTCGCAGCTGACATCCAGCAGTTGCAAAAAATGGCGCGTGAAGCAGCCCCAACGTCAGATCTTGTGTTCGCGTTGATCGACGAAATCGGTCTTGCCGGAGCAGTCGGCACGCTCGACGCACAACGGCGCGGCATGAACCGCGCAGCGCAGGGCGACGATTTGACTGCTGTCCAGCACCTTGCTGCACTCCACGATGACGCTGCATCGTTCGAGGGTTGGATACGCGAGCATCTCGCTGTTCGCCGCGACCCCGGCGGCGTGATGCTGTCGACGGTGCACCGCGTGAAGGGCCAGGAGTGGCCGCACGTGGTGGTTCATCTGGCTGACGCCGAACAGTATCCACACCGTCTCGCCGAAGACGTCGAGGAAGAGCGCCGCCTCTTCCACGTAGCAATCACCAGAGCAAGTTCGCACGCGACGATCGTCACCGGCCCATCGCCGAGCCCGTTCGTCAGCGAATTGACGACCGAGCCGACCGAGCGGCGGGTTGTGTCGTCGCATCGCCCGGAGCCAGTAAAGAAACCGTCGATTTCAGCGGCCAGCAAGTCTGATCCGACTGCTGACTTGAACTCCGACGCGCAACGTCGGTTCGCGGCGTTGAAAGAACTTCGTAACAACCTGCGCGAAGGCAAGCCGGCGTACGTCGTCTTCGACAACAAGACGTTGGTATCGATCGCGCGGATGGCGCCGACCACACGCGCCGAGCTTGGCAAAATATCAGGCGTAGGACCGGCCAAGCTGGATCGTTACGGCGAGGCCGTGACCGAACTGATGCAATCCTTCGACAGCTAAAATCGTGCCAAGCAACACGTGTGTGCTTCTGCCGCAGAGACGTTTCTGACATATATTTGCCATGTCTGTTACTGAAGGTTTTTGTGTGTGCCGACCATGCCCCACACAAACTCTTGGGAGGAGTTCTTATGTCTTCGTTGACTGTTCGCCGTCTGATTGGAGCAGCCGGAGCGCTCGGTTGGGTTGCTTCTGCAGTCGTCGTCGGGTCGGTTGTTTCACTGGCCCGGACGCTGACGTTGCTCGCTGCATCAGAATCGACGGTGGTGACCGTCGAAACGACTGGTGCGACCGGTGTGTTGTTGAACGTGACTGCGGTGCCGCCGTCTGCAGCGCGGTTCTTGTCGGTCCGTCCCGGTACGGCAACCGGGTGATCACACTCGAAACTTTCGGAGTTCAAGGACCAGCCGGGGCGGACGTGAGTCTTCGGCGCTGGTGATCCGGGTCGCTGATGACGACACAGGCGATTATTTACAGCTCGTCCGCAACGGTGACGGCTCGCAATATCAGTACTGAGATCCGCCACCTCACCATCGTGAGCACCGGCACGAGCACCGGCGGCACCGACAGCATTAGGAACCCCGGGGCGCCACCGTCGGTGAAAGTCGCTGACACTCCCCTCGAGGGAGCCCAGACTGGTTCAAATTTCACTTGTTTTGGGGTGTACAACGCCGGGTTCGCTGAGGTGACCTGCCCGAAGCTCGATCTGAGGTCCTCCAGGGCAGGACCTGATCACAGCCGCCAGTTGGTTTGGCGTCACCTGGGGTTTGGTTCGGCCTCAATGGAGAGCATGGCCGCACGGTTGATTATGACCAGAACGGATTCGAAGAGTTGCCAGTTCGAGTTTTTGTGGCGACGTGATGCGTCAAATCTCCAGACGAAGCAGCAGACCGCCATCCCCGTCAGCTTCCACCTCCGCCTCGGAAAGGTCTTGCACGCGAGCGGTCGGGATTGTCTGCCATCTTGGGTTGTCGAAGGCAACAACGGTTGCTCCCGAAACCAGACCAGCAGCGCCATCAGATGCCGAGACTTCGAAATCGATGCACCGTGGCGCCAAAAGAACACGCGGTCGCCAGGAAGGGTTCGGGGTGAGGCTTGCCGTGCGACACGTCGTCTGTGGTCACCGTTGAATCTGGTGCGCTGATTGCAGTTCCTGGTCAACGGGCTTGTGCGACTCGACGGCTCGCCGATGTCACGATTGCCCACCTTTTGGCTGGGAGCCGAGCGGTGAGCTCGACCGTTTTGGGGTTGTCAAGTGCTGCAGCATCTGGTGAAGCGCAGTTGCTGCCAAACGACCGAGCTGTGAACCGAGCGTGACGGAAGAGGCTTCGGCTGACCGGAACCACTTGCGACTTCGAGATACGGTAATAATATGACACTGAGCGCGCTGATGCCACTGGCGGAGCGCCCAACGTGGCGCGGGCGGATGCATTCGTGGGCGTTCATTGTCTCAATCCCGGCCGGGATTTTGTTGATTCTTGCGTCCGATCAGGCGGCAGAGCGCACTTCTGCATCCATCTATGCTGCGACGCTTTTGCTGGTGTTCGGAACGTCGGCGGCATACCACCGGCTGGCTCGCACCGATCGTGTCCGCCGGATTATGCAGCGGCTCGATCACACAATGATCTACTTGTTGATTGCTGGCACTTATGTGCCCGTGTGCTTGGTTGCGCTTCCCCGGTCGTGGGGGATTCCGATGCTGTCGGTCGTGGGTGCACTTGCGCTCATTGGCATGACGATCAAACTCGGTGGGTTCCAGCGAATTCAGTGGGTCGGCTACGCCCTCTATCCGGTTATGGGCTGGGCACTCGTGGTGGCGTTTCCGGTTCTTGCTGACAATTTGTCGGATCTGCAGCTCGGGTTGATCGTTGCAGGTGGCCTCGCCTACACGATTGGGTTCCCTGTTTTGCTCATCAAGCGGCCCAACCCGTGGCCAACGGTGTTCGGTTACCACGAGGTGTGGCATTCGTTCACGGTGATTGCTGCCGGGCTGCACTTCGTGGCGGTCAGCTCTGTACTCGCCTGACTTGACCCGTGCTGTTCGACCGCATCGTCGTTGTCGACTGGAGCGCCAGTAGCTCACCGACTACCGGTGCTGATTCCGTGTGGATTGCCATCGCCGACGCGAGCGGCATCGAACTTTCGAATCCGTCGACGCGGCATACAGCGCTGGCTGAGATCGCTGCCGCCACCGACTCGGGCGGCCTGACACTGATCGGTGTCGACTTCTCGCTTGGGTTTCCTCGCGGTACTGCTGAAGCGCTCGGCCTGGTGGGGCAACCCTGGCGGGCGATGTGGGAGCTACTCGGCGCTGATGTCACCGATGACGAGCGCAACCTGAACAACCGATTTGCTGTGGCCTCGGGGCTCAACGCCAAGATAGGCGATGACTCGGCAGGCCCGTTCTGGGGGTGTCCGCCCGCACGGCGCACGGCGCATCTGACGTCGACCAAGCCAGCTCGTTCGGCGGCCTGGCCGCTGGAGTGGCGTCACGTCGAGTCTCGCTTGAGGGCAGAGGGGCTCCGCCCGTTCTCGGCGTGGCAACTACTCGGTGCAGGAGCGGTCGGCAGCCAAAGCCTCGTCGGAATCGCCGCGCTCGAACGGCTGCGCTGGAACCTTGGGGACCGAATGTGCGTCTGGCCGTTCGATACAGGCCTGGCTGAGCCCACGGACGTCGACATCGTGGTCGCCGAAATCTGGCCATCCCGTTGGCCCATCACCGTTCCTTCAGGCATGGTCAAAGACGCTGCGCAGGTGCAGCTGACGGCGCAGCGGCTGTTTGAGATGGACGCGGCCGGCACATTGGCTGCGCTCTTCGCTCCGGGTATTGCGACGGGTGAACTCAGCGACGTGCTCGACGAAGAGGGCTGGGTGCTCGGAGTCACTTGACGGTAGGTATCGATTTTGAAGGCGCCACTGTTGCGGTCGATGGCAACGTGGTCGTGTGCTATTCGACGGCGTCGACGTCGCGAAGGAGGCGCCGCGCCGCGACGGCACGTTGCGCAATGCCTCCCACAACGCCTGCAGCCATCACGGCAAAGGTGACATCGGCATGCTGGGGGACTGCGAGCGCAATGGTGAACAGGATGATGGTCTCTGTTCCCTCGATGAGCCCCGTTGGCATCGTGACGCTGGTCTGTTCGCCGCTTGCTCGTTCGCCGCGCTTTTCGAGCAACGCACTCAACATCAGCCACGACACCGAGTTGATATAAAACGACCCGATCAAGACGGCGATGATCGGCCATGTCCCGGGTTGGTCGACGCTAAATGCGATGCCGAGCGGCACAGCGGTGTACCCAATCGTGTCGAACAGCAGGTCGACGTAGCCGCCGAAGTCACTCGCCGATCCGTTGGCTCGTGCAATCGCACCGTCCAAGCCGTCGAGCACTCGGCCGACCAGCCACAGGACGACCGACAGAACGACAGCTCCCCTCCACGCGGCGACACCGGCTCCAACGCAACAGACGAGGCTGACGAACGACACCATCCCTGCCGACAAGAAGCTGGGGCAGCGCGCCCCGACCGGCGTGAGTAGGCGCTCCTTTGTTGAGCGAAGTCGAAGATCGAACATGGCACGTTCAGTGAACTGGCTATTGGCTTGTCTGCGCGGCGGACACCCGATCCGTTTCGCAATGGGCTAGACCATCCACGTTCCGTTCGATCGGAGCAGTGACTGCAGGTCGGCCGGACCCTTGGCTTCACTCGCCGCGATCACCTGGTCGTTGACTGCCGATGCGTACTCGGTGCGTTGGACGTTGCGGAAGATTCCGAACGGTGTCGGTGATGAATCATCGGAGTTCAACCGGGCAAGCGCGAACGCGAGCGAGGAGTCGTGGCGCGTCTCGTCGTGGACGAGGATGTCCTCGGCAGCGACGTCGGCGAGTTCGACCAGGCGGAGCTGCCCGTCGCTGCCCATCATGACGCCGCGCTGACCGTCGGTTCCGAACGTGATCGGTTCTCCGTGAACGAGGTTGATCATCATCTCATCACGCGCGCTCTTCTTCGTGATGTCATTGAACTGTCCGTCGTTGAAGACGTTGCAGTTCTGATAGATCTCGACGAACGAGGCACCCTTGTGGGCGTGCGCCGCACGGAAGGTGTCCATCATGTGTTTGCGATCGAGGTCGTGCGTGCGCGCCACGAAACTCGCTTCAGCACCGAGCGCCACCGACAGCGGGTTGAACGGTGCGTCGACCGAGCCCATCGGTGTCGACTTGGCGACCTTGCCGATCTCTGACGTCGGTGAGTACTGGCCCTTCGTGAGCCCGTAGATGCGATTATTGAAGAGCAGGATGTTCAAGTTGACGTTGCGGCGCAGCGCATGGATCAGGTGGTTGCCGCCGATCGACAGGCCATCGCCGTCGCCCGTGATCACCCAGACGTCGAGGTCAGGCCGAGCCGTTGCGACACCTGTGGCGATCGCGGGTGCCCGGCCGTGGATCGAGTGCATGCCGTAGGTGTTCATGTAGTACGGGAATCGACTCGAACAGCCGATGCCCGAGATGAACACGGTGTTCTCTGGATTGACGCCGAGTTCGGGCATCAAGGTCTGGACGGCCAGCAGGATGCCATAGTCACCGCAACCGGGGCACCAACGCACTTCCTGGTCGCTGGTCCAATCGCTTTTGGTGGTCACTGCCACTTGTGCCGTGCTCATGACGCACCTCCGGTGCTCGCTACTGCTTCGTCGATTTCTGCTTCGATCTCCCGCGACTTGAACGGCAGACCCTGAACCTTCGTGATCGCCTTGGCGTCGACCAGATAGGTGGCCCGCAAGAGGTTGGTGAGTTGGCCCATGTTCAGCTCGGGGACGAGCACGCGTTTGTACCGGCCGAGGATCTCGCCGAGGTTTGGCGGGAGCGGGCTGAGGTGCGTGAGATGCGTTGACGCAACCTTGACCCCTGCTCGTCGTCGGCGTTGTACTGCAGCGTCGATCGCCGCCCAGGTCGACCCCCAGCCGACGACGAGAACGTCGGCGTCGGCGTCACCATTCACCTCGGCAAGCGGAATGTCTTCGGCGATCTTGGCGATCTTGGCGGCACGCAATTTGACCATGTGCTCGTGGTTCTCGGGCGTGTAGTCAATGTTGCCGGTGCCGTCTTTCTTCTCCAGGCCACCAACGCGATGCATCAACCCTGGCGTACCGGGGATAGCCCAGGGCCGGGCGAGGTTCTCGTCGCGCAGATACGGCCAGAAGACGTCGTTGCCGTCGTCGTCGACGTGGTTCATCTCGGTGGTGAATGGCACGGAGATGTCGGGTAGCGAAGCCAGGTCGGGCAGGAGCCACGGCTCTGATCCGTTGGCCAGGTACCCGTCGCTGAGCAGCAAGACCGGGGTGCGGTACTTCAGGGCGATGCGGGCCGCTTCGATCGCGGCATGGAAGCACTGAGCCGGGCTGTACGACGCAACGATCGGCAGTGGAGCTTCGCCGTGGCGCCCGTAGAGCGCTATGTTGAGGTCCGACGCCTCGGTCTTTGTTGGCAGTCCGGTGGAGGGCCCACCACGTTGAATATCGACAATGACCATCGGCAACTCGATGGCAAACGCCAGTGAGATTGTCTCGCTTTTCAGCGCCAACCCCGGCCCGCTTGTCGTGGTGACCGCAAGGTGCCCGGCGAACGCAGCACCGAGCGCAATGCCGACTGCGGCGATTTCGTCTTCGGCTTGCAGAGTCCGCACGCCAAAGTGTTTGTGCTTGGCAAGTTCGTGGAGGATGTCACTCGCTGGTGTGATCGGGTACGACCCAAGCGTGAGTGGCAGGTTGGCTTGCCGGGCGGCAGCGATGAGGCCCCATGACAGGGCCATGTTGCCGGTGATGCTCGTGTACTCGCCAGACGGCAGTTTGGCCGGACGGACTTCGTAACGGTGGCCGACCGCCTCGGTTGTTTCGCCGAAGTTGAACCCGGCGTGGAAGGCCGCTTTGTTGGCGCTTGCGACCTGCTCGTTTTTGCCGAACTTCTCGTCGATCCATTCTTCGGTTGGCTCGGTCGGCCGGGTGTACATCCACGACACGAGGCCGAGTGCGAAAAAGTTCTTCGACCGTTCGGCGTCACGCGGTTTAACGCCGAGGGGTTCGCACACCTTCTTGGTGAGGCTTGTCATGGGGACCTTCAACACTCGGTATCCGTTGAGCGTGTCATCGTCGAGCGGGTTGACGGCTTCACCGGCGGCGTCGAGGTAGCCCGCTTTGATCAGGTTGCGCTCTCCGAACGCATCTTCGTTGACAATCACCGTGCCGCCGGTTTCGAGGCGGTCTAGATCGGCCATGAGCGCAGCCGGGTTCATCGCGACAAGGACGTTTGGGTCGTCCCCTGGCGTGGTGATGTCGTGGTCAGCGATGTTGACCTGGAATGCCGATACGCCGTTGACTGTGCCGGCAGGCGCGCGAATCTCGGCAGGGAAGTCCGGCATCGTCGACAGGTCGTTGCCAAACGATGCGCTGACCGAAGTGAAGCGATCACCAGTCAGCTGCATACCGTCGCCGGAGTCGCCCGCAAACCTCACGATGAGATGGTCAAGTATGCGATCTCCGTCGGCCACATCGGGCCGATCGATGGTGTCCGTCATGTGTGTGCCCCCATTGGCTATGTAGGTGGATCGACCATTGCCCCAACGTCGACCCGGTGCCCGGCACAGTTGCCGGTCGTGCTTGATAGGACGGTAGCGCACCTGGGCAACGGGTGCGGCCGAGAGCCCTTGGCAGGGATATGGAGGGGGAGTGTCGTTGTTGTTTGACGAACTCGCTGCGACGTCTGAGACAGTCGCTGCGACATCGAAGCGCAACGCCAAGGTGGCAGCGTCTGCCGAGGTACTCCGGCGGCTTGATTCAAATGAAGTCATCGATGCCGTCGCATTCGTCACCGTCCAGACTGCGATTGGTCGGATTGGTGTCGGGTGGGCTGCGCTCCGCGACGTTCGCCCGACACCAGCGACGGATCCCACGTTGTCGGTGAGCGACGCCGCCGATGGAATCGCATTGTTGTCGGCACTGACAGGTGGATCGGCGGCGTTGGATGCTGTCCAGCTTGATCCGGTGCAGGCGAGTGCGGCAACGAGTGCAACTGAAGTAACCGAGGCGATGGGACTGCGCTCGTTTTTCTTCGATGCCATGCATCTCGATGGCGAGTCGATCCATGACGAACCACTGGCGGCACGTTGCAACCTGCTGCACGAGTTTGTGCCAGCCGAAGAGCGCCTGCCCTCGATCATTACTGCCGACGCAGCCGAGGCTCAACGATTTATGTCGGAAGCGGTCCGCGTCGGCCACGAAGGTGGCGTGGTCAAGGGCGTCGAGGAGCCTTACCAGGCCGGTCGCCGCGGCAAGAGCTGGAGGAAGGTCAAGCCGGTGCACACCCTCGATCTCGTCGTCATTGCGATCGAATGGGCGATGGCCGACGAACCGGAAAATCTCGAACTTGCACCTTGCGGCCTGCGGTAACGATGGTGAGTTCGTCATGGTTGGCAAGAGCTTCAAGGGCATGGCTGACGAGATCTTGGCGTGGCAGACCGAACGGTTCTTTGGCCTCGAGATCGGAAGGGGTGCAGGCTGTGATGGCCATGTCATCCTCATCGAACCGGTGTAGGTCGTCGAGATCGCCGCCGATGATGTGCAGGTTTCGACGCGGTATGCGGGCGGCGTCGCCCTGGGTTGCGCACGAGTCAAGGGCTACCGCCACGACAAGTCGGCAGTCGATGCCGACCGGATCGCGGCAGTGAAAGCGTTGCTTTGCTGAAGATCTGTACAGTCGGCCGCATGAAGAAGATTGTCACTGCCGCCAGCGTGGTTGTGTCGTTGTTTGCGGTAACCGGCTGTATCGGAAGTGACGTTGAAAACGACTCGCCACCACCGGCTGGCGGAATCAACGGGCCCGCCATCGTCGACCCGGACGTTGAAATCGGTCCGGTGGACGACCCCGGCGGCTGACGGTCGCGACTAGGTTCGCCTGCAGATGGCGACGCTTCGATTCAGCTTCGGCACGATGGGTTCGGGCAAGAGCACCGTCGCGCTGCAGATCCACCACAATCTCGCGAACCGGCAGCTGTTCGGGCTGTTGCTGACGACCCTCGATCGTGAGGGCAAGCAGGTCACCAGTCGCCTTGGCGTCGCTGCACCGGCGATTGAAGTGGCACCGGATCTCGATATTTATTCGCTGGCGGTCGCCAACTGGCCGATCCACTACATGGTGTGTGATGAAGCACAGTTTTACACTGAGGAACAGTGCGATCAGCTGGCCCGGGTCGTCGACGATCTCGAGGTCGACGTGTACGCATTTGGCCTCCTCACCGACTTCCGAGGCAAGCTCTTCCCCGGTTCACAGCGCATGCTTGAGCTCGCCGACGAGCACAGCCCCCTCCAGGTCGAAGCTCGGTGTTGGTGCGGTGCTCGTGCAACGCACAACGCCCGCGTCGTTAACGGAGTGGTCGTCTACGAAGGCGACACCGTCGTCGTCGGCGACACACGAGACAACGACGCGCAGCGGCTCTTCGGCGATGCTGTGCGTTACGAGCTGCTGTGTCGGAATCACTTCCGCCACGGCGAACTTGGCGGGTGAATCGATTGTTCCGCTGGGCCACGTTGGCTCAGTGGCAGGAGATGAACGAGTTCACACTCGGCGCCGATCGGCTAATCTGCAGCCCAGAGCGATGCCAGCAGCGAGTGACATACCTCCGAGTCGGAAAAAAATCGAGTCCAATTCGAGCTGACCTACGCGTGTCGAAATCTCGATGATTGCTGCGAGTCCGATGAAGATCATCGAGATAGCGATGCCTGCAACCACGCGGAGCAACGTGTCGAGCCACGCCCCTCGTTGAGCTGAACCAGCGAGCCAGGTTGTTCCGACAGCAACTGCTGCAGCTGGAAACAGCACCACAAGGTTCGGCGGCAACATGAGGAAGCTCAATACTTCAATGCGCTGGTCCCATGCGGTTGCGAAGCGTGTCCCGTCGACGGTGCGGACCCGTTCGAATTGGAACAGGACAAACCCGAACTGGCCACCGAGCAACAACCAGCCGACGACGGTGAGTTGCTGGATGAGCAACAGATCCGGGCGCTCGGCTGCGTCAGGACCAGGCACAGTCGAGCCGCTTGATGCCGTTGATGAAGTTGCTTTGGAGGTAGGCGGGCTCGCCCGTGATGTGGAGCGATGGGAGGCTGCGGTGTATCTCGTCGAACATCATCGTCATCTCACGACGTGCGAGGTTTGCTCCAAGGCAGAAGTGCGAGCCGCCGGCACCGAACCCGACCTGTGCGGGCTGCATCGAGCGGCCGACGTCGAAGCGATGCGGCTTGTCGAAGACACGCTCGTCACGGTTGCCTGAGTTGTAGAACATGACGACCTTGTCGCCAGCCTTCAAGGGAAAGCCATTGATTTCGGTGTCCTCGGTGGCGGTTCGACGGAAGTGGATCACTGGGGTTGACCACCGCACCATCTCTTCCATACCGGTCTTGGCGTGTGTGTCGAAGTCGCCGTAGAGCAGTTCGCGCTGCTTGGGGAAGTCGGTGAGTGCCTTCATTCCGTGGCTGATGGCGTTGCGAGTGGTCTCGTTGCCGGCGACGACGAGCAGGATAAAGAACGAGCCGAATTCTTGCGGCGTCAGCTCTTCGCCATCGACGACGGCGGTCATCATTGCTGACGTGATGTCGTCTTGGGGGTCGGATCTGCGGCTTTCGCCCAGCGTCTGGGCGTACGTGAACATTTCGATTGAGTGCGTCATCAGGTCGTCGTACGAGGTGACGAAGTCGGGATCGCCGATGCCGAGAATCGTGTTGGTCCAGGCGAAGATCTGGCCGTAGTCCTCTGGTGGGATACCCATCATGTCGCAAATAATCTCGAGGGGAAGTGCAGCGGCCACGTGCTCGACAAAGTCGCACGTTTTGTCGGTGAACTGCTCTTGGATCCGCTCAACGATCAGCTTCGCCTTGTCAACGACCATTGCCTCGACCTTGGCGACTTCTTTTGGTGCGAAGCCTTTCGAAACGATTGAGCGGAGGCGGTAATGCTTCGGGTCGTCCATGTTGATCATCGACCCGAAGAACTCGTTCAGCTCCTGGGGGAGGTCGCCGATGTTGGAGCCCTGGCCCGAGCAGAAGAGTTTGGCGTTGCGGCTGACGGCCCAGATGTCTTCGTGTCGGGTGAGCGCGTAGTAGCCGTCACCCGGCGGGAACGGTGAGTCCTCGATGACGCGTTCTGCGAAGTGCTGTAGTTCGGGCGTGTCACGAAGTTTCTGAAAGGTGGCTTCGCGAACAGCGCGCGGCCCCGCCCAGAACCCCATGTCAGATAGGTCGATCTGGTCGAGGGGGATGTCGTCAGCGTTGGGCGGCATGGGTCGCACTGTAGATACCTGCGACCCCGGATTGCAGAGTTCACCGTCTTGGTTCCTGTCGAGCTGAACGAGAGACCCCACCGCTCGGCCTGCCTGATGGTTAAATGGTCCTGATGATGAACCTCTCCGAAATCGAACGTGCCCTCGTCGTCACGGCGCACCCAGACGATGTCGACTTCGGCGCAGCAGGCACGATTGCGAATATGACCGACGCTGGCATTGAAGTGGTGTACTGCCTCGTGACTGATGGCCAAGCAGGCGGTTTCGATCACTCGATCCCACGCGACGAGATGGGGTCTATTCGCCGCAGAGAACAGGCCAACGCTGCAGCCGAAGTCGGGGTCACTCGCCTCGTCTTCCTCGGCCACATGGATGGTGCAGCGGTGGTCGACATGTCGATGCGCCACGACATCAGCAAGGTCATTCGCGAGGTGCGTCCCCAGGTTGTTATCACACACAACCCAATGCGCAGCCTCGACTCCACGTACGGTTCGCACCCAGACCACATCGCAACAGGCGAAGCCACGATGTGTGCCGTCTACCCGGATGCACGCAACCCCTTCGCCTTCCCAGGAACGGAATGTGCCGAGCTCGAAGATTGGGCGGTCAGCGAAGTTTGGGTGATGCTCGGAGCAGAGGCGAACGACTTTGTCGACATCACACCGCAGCTCGACCGGAAGATCCGCGCGCTGCGCTGCCACGAGAGTCAACATCGTGATGCGGACGCTCTGGAAGAACGGGTCCGGGAGTGGTGGAAAAGTATCGCTGCAGAGCGCGGCAGGCCTGAAGGCACAAGTGCTGAAGCATTCCGAGTGGTCGATACGCGTTGATTGCTCAAGCATTTCGCAACCCACGCCGATGAAATCATATGGTTTGGCGCTTGCGACGTTCGAAGAAGATCGATGAACAGTTAACTGTCGACCGCGTGACCGGCACTTTCAGCCGCCGCCAGTTGGATCTTGACCTTGCCGCAGGGGTTGATGTGTCAGGCCGCTCGACCGCAAGCCTGATACTCCATGTCGACAACTTGGAGCAGTTTGGCAAGCGAAGTCCGAGTTCGGTCAACCAGATTCTTGAACGTACTGCATGGGTCGTGATGGCCACCGTCCGGTCCTCTGACATCGTGTACCGTCACAGCGACTCCAGTTTTTGCGTGCTGCTGCCAGTAACCACCGACGAACAAGCCCTGATTGTTGCTGAACGAATTCGCTCAAACATCGAATCAACACCACTCCTTGCCGACTCGAACGTCACCGTGTCGGTCGGCGTCGCGGTCGGCGATTCAGGGCACGTCGGTAGAACTACGCACCGTGCCGACGCAGCATTGGCCACAGCTGCCCACAACTCCGTCGTCCACAGCTGATGGCACTACGGGCGATGGCCGTTGGGTCGTGCGGCTTGGACGAGCACGGCATCAAGGTCGCTCGGACACAAGCAGGCCATCAGTACATATGGCTCGCCGCCGCTGGTGAGCTCGGCGAGCGCAAAGCCCTCGCTGCTGTCGCTCACGCCAGTGCCCATCGGGTGCATTGCAGCGATCTCTAATCCAGCTGATTCAGCTTCAGCAGCCCACAGGTGGACGAGGCCTTGACGCAGCGCCGGATCTTCGAGAAGGTCGTTCCCTTCGAGCGTCAGCGTCACGTTGGAGATATGCACGGGCTGGAGCGTGTCGATGTCGACGACGTCGCCCCCCAATTCGCCGTCCAGCATGACGACAACCGGGCCGCCCTCGGCTGTCGATCCACCGACAAAGCCGTAGCGCACCACAGGGAACCCGCCGTCGCCGGTCGTGGCGTAACGAACTCGATCACCGTGGTGGAACATGGTCAGCCCGCAGGCCCTAATGCTGCGAACTCGCCGAGGACGGCATCGGACAACTTTGGCCAATATCGGAGCGCATCGGTTGCCCACTGATCGAAGGGACGATCGGTCAATGCAACAAGTGAGACATTGGCTGCGGGGTCGGTCCACATCATCGTGCCGGCACCCCCGAAGTGGCCGTAGGTGGTGGCGTCGTTGTGCGTTCCGGTCCAGTGCGGTGACTTGTCACCGCGAATTTCAAATCCCAAGCCCCAAGGGCACCGTTCATAGCGGCCCACGCCGGGAACCATACCTCCGAGTGCAGGGAACTGAACACGGACGGTTTCATCGGCGGTGGAAGAGGCGAGAAGGAGCGGTTCGCGTACCTCAGCAAGGAATCGCACAACGTCGTCGACCGACGCCGACATCCCGTATGCCGGGGATCCAATGAGTTTGGCCGAGGTCATGCCGAGCGGTTCGAACACAGCGAGGGAGAGGTACTCAGCAAAGGGCATTTCGGAATGCGACTCGATCCAAGCAGCAGCGAGCTCGACACCACCGTTTGAGTATGTGCGAGTCCGCTCTGGAGCAGCGATCGGATCGGTGCCCATGAAGCCGTATCCGCCTGCATGGCTGAGGAGGTGTCGCAGCGTGCAGCCAGGCTGTCCGGCGAATTGCTCGTCGATAATGGCGTCGAGATCGACGATGCCTTCTTCGACGGCAACAAGCGTCGCCCAGGCCGTGATTGGTTTGCTGAGCGAGGCGAGCCGGAACGTTGCGTCGACGTCGCCACGAGTGGAGACGACCGAGCCGCCCTGCATCACGGCCGCTGCCACCGTCGGCACTGGCCAGGCCGCGCAGAGATCAAGCGCTGTCATCGGTGGCTTCCAAGAGCAATCAGGTGAAGCCTTGGATCAGCTCGGCGACGCGGAATGCCAGGTCGACGCCCTGGCGGGCGTTGAGGCGCGGGTCGCAGACCGTTTCGTAGCGGCTGTCCAGGTCGGCGTCAACCAGTTCGTCTCCGCCGCCGAGGCACTCGGTGACATTTTCGCCAGTCAGTTCGACGTGGATACCGCCCGGCCAGGTGCCCTCGGCGCGGTGTGCACGAACGAAGCCACCGATTTCACGCACGATGTCATCGAAGTGGCGCGTTTTCCGCCCGCTCGGCGCAGTAAAGGTGTTGCCGTGCATCGGGTCGCAGGCCCAAACGACAGGGTGACCGGTGTCGGCAACCGCACGCAGCAACGGCCGCAGGCCCTGTTCGATGTTGTCGGCGCCCATTCGGGTGATCAGCGTGAGCCGACCAGGGATGCGCGACGGGTTGAGGATTTCGCAGAGCTCAATGAGTTCGTCGCCGGTCATCGTTGGGCCGACTTTGCAACCAATCGGGTTGCCGACGCCGCGAAGGAACTCAACGTGTGCACCGTCGAGTTCGCGGGTGCGCTCACCGATCCAGAGCATGTGAGCCGAGCAGTCGTACCAGTCGCCGGTGATCGAGTCGCGACGTGTCAGGGCTTCTTCGTAGCCGAGGATGAGCGCCTCGTGGGAGGTGAAGACGTCGACTTCGCTGAGGTTCGAGTTGGCCTCGGTCTCGATGCCGCATGCGCGCATGAAGCTGAGCGCACGATCGATCTCGCGCGCAAGCTTGTCGTAGCGCTGCCCTTCGGGACTCGACGCCACGAATTCTTGGGTCCACGAGTGGACCCGGTTCAAGTCGGCAAAGCCACCCTTGGTAAACGCACGCAGCAGGTTGAGCGTCGAGGCCGACTGATGGTACGCCTGGATCAGACGGTCCGGGTTGGGGGTGCGAGCCGCTTCTGTGGCGGTGGCGTCGTTGACGATGTGGCCACGGAACGACGGAATTTCGAGGTTGCCAACCATCTCGGTGTCTGACGACCGCGGCTTGGCGAACTGGCCAGCCATACGGCCAACCTTCACGACTGGGACGCCGACCGAATAGGTGAGCACGACGGCCATCTGCAAGATGACCCGGAGTTTCTCGCGGATGTTGTCGGCGGAGAAATCTTCGAAGCTTTCGGCGCAGTCGCCTGCCTGGAGGAGGAATGCATTGCCAGCAGCAACCTGTGCGAGCTCGGCCTGCAGAGAGCGTGCTTCGCCAGCAAAGACGAGCGGCGGCAGCGTCGAGATCCGCTTGAGCGAAGAGTCGAGTGCGCCGAGGTCAGGCCATGACGGTTGTTGCTTGACAGTGCGTTCCTGCCAAGATTGCGCTGTCCACGTTCCCCGGGGTTCCATCAGGGCAGGCTATCGAAGCACTCCTGCTGGGCCTTGCTTGAGTTTCTCGACGCAGAAGGGGGTGACACGCACCCGAAAAAGAAAGCTGCGGCGGGAACGAATCCCAGCCGCAGCTCCATTTTCAGTTCACTCTTTTTGGCGGAACTGAGGTTTCGTGTGGCAAAGAAGCCGAGGATGACGGTGCCTCTCGGCATCGTGGACTTCGGACAACGGCGCCAGACGGAAGCTCAGACCGCCAAAATGCGTTCGGCGTCGTCGCGTAGGCCAGCGACAGCGCGGCTGACGAGGCGACGTGCTGCTTCAGCGGTTACCCCAAGCTGCTCGCCAACTTCACGGAAGCTCTTGCGCTCACCATCGACGAGACCGAAACGGGCCTCGACAGCGAAACGAGCGCGAGCGTCGAGGGTATGCAACAGTTCGTCGAGTAGTTCGCTGTCGACGAGCGTCATCACATGATCTTCCGGCGTGCCGTCGCCGTTTGCCATGAGGTCACCGAGAGTTGCATCGCCATCGTCGCCGACGGTCTTGTCGAGGCTGACCGGGGTAGTCAGGCGATGCAGCTCGGCGTTGGTCTGATCGAGGGTCTCGCCGTCGCCCGATGCCTGGCGCAGGGCGGCACGGAGGCTGGCCGAACGGTCACCCGGGATGCGGATGAGGCTGGCTTTCTGATCGAGGGCACGCCCAATGGCCTGACGGATCCAGAACGTTGCGTAGGTGGAGAACTTGAAGCCACGACGCCAGTCGAACTTGTCGACGGCGTGCTCGAGGCCCAGGTTGCCCTCCTGGATGAGGTCGAGGAGGTCCATGCCCTGGGGGAGGGGATAACGACGAGCGATCGAGACGACCAACCGGAGGTTGGAGCGAATAAACCGATCTTTCGCCTTGGCGGCTTCGCGAACCTGGCGTTTGAGGGCGACGCCTTTCTTGCCTGCTTCGAGCTGCTCGGCAGCCTCACGGCCGGCCTCGATGACGCGGGACAGTTCACGTTCGTCTTCGGCCGTCAGCAGTGCGACCTTGCCGATGTCATTCAAGTAGAGGCCAATAGAATCGTTCATGTTGAGTACAACCGTTCAAGTTTCTGGGGGATTCCAATGTCAAATGTGTCGGAAGACACAGTACAACAGCCGGCCTGATCAGGGGCTTCGTGTGCAGCTGGAGCTGAACAAGCGAAGTGATCGGAGCGACGGATGTCGTACAAGAAGGGTTTCCATCGGAAACCAGACTTAAACATCGAAAAGAGGGGTATATGGGGGGACAACTGACAGTAACAGACTTGTCAACCCCCCACGAATCGGGTGCCGAGTGATTGGCCTGAGAACCGCGTACTCTTTGCCATCGTGTCCGAAGGAACGCCCACGCCAGCCACGAGTACATCGTCGGCGCGCCTGGGGTTGTTTGGCGGCACATTCGACCCGCCGCACGTCGGCCACCTCGTCACAGCGGTCAATGTGTTGCATGCGTTGGAACTTGATCAAGTCATTCTGATGGTGAACAACGTACCGTGGCAGAAGGAGGGCACCCGGCAGATTACTCCGGCCGCCGATCGCCTCGCAATGGTCGTCGCCGCAGTGGATGACGTTCGAGGCTTGGTGGCTGGAAGCACCGAGATCAACCACGGCGGCAATAGTTATACCGCCGACACGTTGCTGGCTCTGCGTGTCGAACATCCGCAAGCAGAATTCTTCACCATTGTCGGTGACGACGCAGCTGCCGGTCTCCACAGTTGGACGCGTTCCGATGAGGTCGTCGCATCGTCGCATCTCGTGGTGGTCGATCGTCCGGGTGACCCTGTCGACCTGCCCGATGACATTGGTTGGATTCGTGTTGAAGTGCCACGTCTCGCAGTTTCGAGCACCGACCTCCGTCGTCGTTTCAGTGACGGTCGGCCGCTCGATTACCTCGTCACGCAACCGGTGCTCGATGTGATTGAGCAGCGCGGGCTGTACGCGGGAGTCAATGAATGACTGCCATCGTCGCTCGTCGCCGTCAGCGGACTGTGGCTGGTGCCTCTGTCGCCTTTGTTTTGGTGCTGGTCGCTGCAGGGCTGACCTTTGTCGGCGCGACGACAGTCGCTAATTCGACCGAGGGCGAAGTCGTGCAAGGCGATGAGCGTCCGGTGATTTTGCTCCCGCAAACCGACAACGCAGCGCTGGCAGTCGTCGACGACAACAATCAATTGACGGCGTTGATCGTTGCCACACTCTTGCCTGACGGTGAGGGCGGCAGCATCGTCACCATTCCAGTTGACGCTGACGCCAGCATCGGCTTCGGTAACGAACGTCGACCGCTCGCTGGCTTGCTTGACCCCGCTGATCCCGAGAGGTTCTTTCAGACGGTCGAACAGACGCTGGCAATTTCGTTGCAGTTCGGTGAGATCGTCGCGGCTGACCGGCTTGCCGAGTTGATCGAACCGGTCACGCCGGTCTCGGTTGACCTGCCCTTCGTCCCTATCCGTATTCCAGATCCCCCTGTCGAAGACGTCGAGCCGGAGCCCGAGGCGACAGAGCCGGACCTGAGCGATGCCGCCGCTGGAGAAGATCCTGAGGCGGTCGATGTGGCGGAACCAACCGTGACGGCGACCGCTGTCGTGAGCCCCGAGTCCGAGAAAGCCAATGAGCTTGCAGATCTGCTGCAGTCGACCGACTTCGAGGTCACTGCAGCGGTTGGTGTGCTGAGGAGTACGCCGTTCCCCGGAACAAATGCTGATCGGCAGTTGAATGATGTTGCCATGTGGTCGGCGCTGGCAGCTTCGGCGCTGGATGTTGCCGCTGGCGACGTTCCCGTCGACGAGTTCGGCACGCCGGTGACGGCGTCGACGATCGATGAAGTCTTTGCTCGTTTGTGGCAGGGGCCGGTGCAGGTCCGGGACCTAGACGTGACGTCAGCGCAGTCCTCGACCGATGGCAATGCGGCCGACGTCTCCGTCATCAATCGCTTCGATTCGCTGCTGGTGTTCGCTCAGGTCTCGCCAGCGCGCGTGTCGACGCCGAACGAGGGACTGGTGTTCCGCATCGAAGTGCCAGTTGCCGATGCCCAGTTCGACGTTGAGGGCAGCCCGTTCGCGACACGCACAGACCTGGCCCGGTCGGCGCTTGGACAATTGCTTTTTCTTCGGTTGAACGTGACGTCGGTTAATGCGACGCCGAACCCGGACGGTGCACCTGTGAAGACTCGTGTCGAGGTTGCTGACGAACGATTCGTTGCTGGTTTGGAGGAGTCCTTGGGCCCGGTGTTTGGTGAGGCGGAATTCGTGGTGTCCGATGAGTTGATCGATGGCATCGATGTTGTGATGACGATCGGCACTGGCTATCTCGATGCGTTTCGCGGCGAAGTCGATGCGGCGAGTGTTGGCGACGCCGATACCGTCGATAGCAATGGCTGACGAAACACCCAACGCCGAACAGGCCAACGACGATGCCGACGTCACGTTGGCGCTACTGGCAGCGCGAACCGCTGATGCAAAAAAGGGCACAGACGTCATTGTCCTCGAGGTCGGTGAGGTTCTCGCGATTGCTGGCTACTTCGTAGTGTGTAGCGCGTCGAACCCGCGATTGGTCCGCTCGATTGCTGACGATATCGAACGTGCAGTCAAGCAAGAGCTAGGGCGGCCGCCAATGCGACAAGAGGGTCGAGCTGAGCAGCAGTGGATTTTGATCGACTACGGCGACGTGATCGTTCACGTCTTCCACGAAGATCAGCGCGAGTTCTACGAGATTGAACGGCTATATCTCGACGTTCCACGGATTGATTGGGCGGTCTGATCTGGAGATACAACGGTTGGTGCCTCGCACTGCGTTGTATCTCCGAATCGTGCCGCTATCGTCACCGACCGCACAACATTGCGGGGCTTTAGCTCAGTTGGTAGAGCGCTTCCATGGCATGGAAGAGGTCAGGGGTTCAATTCCCCTAAGCTCCACGAAGAACCCCCAGGTCCACGCCCGGGGGTTCTTTGCTTT
>JBLIMF010000003.1:0-57243 GCA_047638615.1 Gammaproteobacteria bacterium | reverse complement strand
GCTTGACGGGGAATGTTCCAATGTTCTCAACGCTCATGGGATCAGCGTACTTTCACCGGGCGGGTTCTTGCCTGATCGACTGTGGCATTCTCCGGGGTACGGCGAGTACCACGGTGAGATCGCCCGCGGCGACGGAGCGGCTACTCGATCGTGAAGTCCGCCGGGTCACCTGAGGTATCCACTTCAACGAGTTCGACCCATGTCTGACCTGGCGTCAGTTCGATCGGATTTCCTTCGTCGTCAGTCAGCACGAAGTTGTAGACCGCGAGCTCTTTCTGCCAGCGCCCGTTGATGACTTCACCATTGCTGAACACGGTCGCCTGGCCTTCACCCAACGTGACCGCCTCGGGAGCGTTGTCATCGATGGCACTCTGGCGGTAGTCGACGGCGAGCAGGATGACGTTTTCTGCGCCGATCTGACCGTATGTCTTGTCGACGTGCTTGCCGCCCTCTTGCGAACGCTCGTAGCGCCCCTTGTCGGCGTTCCATTCCCACACGATGTCGATGCTGCCGATCGCAAACGACACCTTCTTCGCGACCTCGCCCGCGAAAACTGTGCCGTCATCGAGGAACTGAAACTGGCGGGTTGGCGGACCGGGATGGTCCTCCGGCGCCAACGCGTACAGCGAGGCCGTGTCGGAGTACAGGTTGTGCGGAGCACTTCCCGGGCCGCGGTAGTAGCTGCCGAAATTCGACGGCGCGCCGACATCGACGAGGAACGACGCACGGATCAGACGTGTGACGCCCGGGTTGCCGCCACTCCATCCGAACAGCGGTTCGTTCAGCGAGCTGAGGAGATTGACATCCTGTTCGCGGCCCGAACGGATCGGCCCAAGCGGATCAGCGTCTTGGGTGTGGAACACCGCTGCGAAGCGAGTGAGGCCGCCCTCGACCTTTTCTTCAAAGACGACATCGGCAACGGCGAGACCCGACTGGTTGCGTCGGGCGGCCGGGTGGTTATCGATTTTGACGGCGAGCGCAGCGCGATCGATGACGTCAGCCTCGCTCTCGACAGGGACGCCGGTCAGCGGCTGACGCCGCACGTCGGGAGCGAGCGTGGTGCTCGGCACGGGCATTGTGCTCGTCGTGCTTGTCGACGCCGAGCTCGTGGTCGTCGTTCCGGGGACAGTCGTCGTCGTGCTGGCAGCCGTGATGACCGTGGCTTCTGGGGAGCTTCCACCGCTGCACATGGTGAAGAAAAGGCCGAAGCCCACGGCGACGGCCGACGCCGTGGCGCCAGCCAGATATTTCGAGTTGATCATCAGAGTTCTCTCAGGAGTGCTATTCGTTCGTCCAGCGGCGGATGCGTGTCGAACATTTTGTGGATACCACCGAGCTTGCCCTTGTCGCCGACTCCGCTCATCGGCTGCTCGATCCATAAGTGTGCCGTAGCCATCGATGCGCTGTGGGTCACCGTGGTGTCTTCCTGCAGCTTCTCCAGCGCCGAAATCAGGCCTGGCGGATACCGAGTCAGCTGGCACGCCGTGACGTCGGCAAGCGTCTCACGGCGCCCCGAGACCGCAGCCTGCATGGCTTTGGCGATAACCGGCGACACAATCAGCAGAGCGAAACCTGCAAAGGCGAGCGGGTTGTTGCCGTTCGGCTTGTCCCCGGAACGTGACACACGCCCACCGTTCCACCACATCAGGCGGATGGCACCGTCGGCGAGGAGCGCGACTGCACCGACCATCGTGACCGCAAGCGTCGAAACAAGGATGTCGTAGTTCTTGATGTGACCGAGCTCGTGAGCAATGACCCCCTCGAGTTCGACTCGGTCGAGCATTTCGAGCAGACCGCTCGTCACTGCGATCGCTGCATGCTCGGGGTTGCGACCCGTAGCGAAGGCGTTCGGTGCCGGATCGTGGATGACGTACACGCCGGGCTTCGGGAGGCCTGCAGCGATGCAGAGCCCTTCGATGATGTTGTGGAGCCGCTGGTAGTCGGCTTCTGAGGCCGACTCGGCTCGGCTCATCTTCAGCGCGATCTTGTCGGCTCGCCAGTACGAGTAGCAGGCAACGCTGCCGCTGAAAACCAGTGCAACGAGCGTCAAAACAATGCCATTGCCAACGAGCGCTCCGATGGCGGCCCCAACGAGCACGATGAAGAGCATGAAGCACGCAACGAGCGCAACACTGCGGCGTTTGTTCGATCGAATCAGTTCAAACATAAGGTGATGGAGTGCAATCGACTGATCAGAACTTGATGGACGGAACTGTCCGGGCGGCGTCTTTGGCCTCGAAGTACTCACGACGAACGGACCTCGTTGCCTTGGCAGAGAACACGGTCGGGAACTGCTCGAGCTTGTTGTTGTAGTCGAGCACACTGTCGTTGTCGAACTGGCGTGAGTAGGCGACACCACCTTCAGTTGCCGTCAGCTCTTCTTGCAGTTGCAGGAAGTTCTGATTGGCCTTCAGGTCGGGATACCCGTCACCAGGTGCAAACAGCTTCCCGAGCGCACAGTTCAGCATGTCGTTGGCACCGGCCTGGCCGTCGGGGGTGCCGGGTGCAGCGATCGCTGCATTTCGGGCATTGATCACCCCTTCGACGGTCTCACTCTCGTGTGCGGCGTAGCCCTTGACGGTTTCAACGAGGTTCGGGATCAAATCGAGGCGGCACCTGAGCTGCACATCGATTTGCGACCACGCGCTCTCGATCTGGTTACGACACCGGGCCAGCCCGCTGTAGGCACCGATCACCAACGCAAGACTGACGACAGCGATGACGATGACGACGACCATGATCGCAGTGTACGACCGATCGATGCCCCGTCAGTGCGATTCCCCACCCGCCATTCTTCATGCGCCAACCGCTGCCAGACTGTCAGTTGGTCAGGCGATCAGCCTGCGGTAGATCCTGATGTAGTGGTCGACGAGGGTTGACATCGAGAAGTCGAGGGCCCGAAGCGATCCGTTCGCACGCAGGCGGTCGGCCAAATCGTCATCGCCGAGGGCCCGCTGAATTGCAGCTGCCAATGCTCCTGCGTCGCCAGGCTCCACCAGGAGCGCATCCTGCTCATGCGTGGCGACGTTCCGGTACCCGTCCAACCCGCTGGCCACCACGGTGGTTCCGGCTGCCATCGATTCGATCAGCACGACGCCGAACGATTCGCCACCAAGCGAGGGCGCGCAGAACACATCAGCGCCACGAAGCCGGGCAATCTTGTCCTCGTCCGTGACACGGCCGAGCCAGTGGATACGTGGATCACTTTCGGTTCGGGCTTGGAGTGCAGCAGTGTCAGGCCCCTCCCCCGCAATCCAGAGGTCGACGTCGTCGCCGAGCTGATCGAACGCATCGATCAGCACCCGCAGACCCTTGCGATCTTCATGGCGCCCACAAAAAAACACGCTCGGGCGATCGTGCACGTGCGGTTCGAATGCCTGCATCTCTTGAATGTCGACGCCGTTGAACAAGACTTCGTAGTCGCCGCCGAGGTGCGACTGCACCAGTGCAAGGGCGTCTTTCGAAACAACGACCTTGTGATCAATGCGTTTGATGATCCGGCTCAACGCACGGTTCAAAAGTCGGTAGCTGGTTGACGCACCCGCAGCGTGGAACGTCGCAACGATCGGCGCAGGATGGAACAGCACCGATGTCAGCGTCGGCCCAGGCGCCAACGGTTCGTGGACGTGAATCACGTCAAAGGCCTCGTCGGTCAGCGCACGCATCGTGCGAAATGCTGCTGGTGGGTCGGGTGCGAGCGGAGCAATCGAGCCGTTGGCCGCAAGCGGCAGTGAGTTGCCGAGCGGAGTGACGAAGCTCTCCGGTGGTGGCCCATCACAGGGGCCGAGTACTCGCGCCTCGTGTCCACGGACCCGCAACTCCCGTGCGAGTGCGAGCACCTGCATCTGCACGCCGCCCGGAATCGTCAGGCTGTACGGGCACACAAGCCCGATGCGCATCGGCGGCTCATCGGCAGTATCGGTGTAGTCGGCACTACTCACGAGACATGTTTAGCTGACTGAGGCTCACCATTTCGGCATCCCGTGAGGGGTTGCCCGGTCGAGGCAGACGTCCGCAGGTCTGACAGTCACCCATGCAGAAGTTATCTATGGTGATACGAAGGTCGAGTTTACAAAGGTCGGCGAGCACACCCGACGCTGCTTCGATCTCGCCGTCTCAGACGGTCTTGTCAATTTCCAAGGTGAGGTGTTGCGAAGGGAGTTGATGCCTGTCGAGCGCACCGGCAACCTGTTGCACGAAGTCGTCGCCACGCAATTGGACTGCTGGCACGTTCACACTCATTTCGAAGGAGCCCGATTACAGCCACACCTTTGCGTGCCAAACTCCTCCGACAAACGTCCAGGCCCCGTCGAATCAATCAGACCCGGCCGTTCAGCAATCGGGATGAACTCACCGCCAAAATCTCGCCGCGCTCGGTGTGATGCCAAGGCAGGAGCGCCTCAGCTCCGAGCGCTTCGTCGGGTCGCATGTCGAATAGCGGCTGGAAGACCAGCCGAAGCTGGCCCTAATCGACTTCTGTTCGGAGTTCCCTGCGGGTTTCGAGATGGCGGGTTGGGCTGAGTCGCAGAGCCGGATCAAAGATCTTGATTTGGCCCTTGCCAGCCCGCTTCGCTTCGTACATTGCAGTGTCGGCATCTCTGAGCAGGCTCGACGTGGTCATGCCAGGAGCGGCCTCGGCCATGCCAACGGAGGCCAATACGGAAAGGTCGATTCCGGAGAGCGAGAGGGGCTTGCGCAAGAGGTCGAGCAGCGATTCGGCGACGTCCATGGCTCGATCGATGCCCCCGACATCTTCGAGCAGCAAGGCGAACTCATCTCCGCCGAGACGAGCAGGCGTGTCGCCTGGCCCGGCAACGCTGCGGATTTCACCGGCGATGTGACGTAACAGCTGGTCGCCAGCGTCGTGCCCGAGCTGATCGTTCACCGACTTGAAGTCATCGAGGTCGACGAACAAGACGATAACCGGGTCACCGTCGGGACGACTCGTCCGCAGTGCCTGCTCCATGCGTTCGAGCAAGAGAGCACGGTTGGCCAGGCCGGTGAGCTCATCGTGGAACGCAAGGTGACTGAGCTGGACTTCGAGATCGCGTTGTTCGGTCACGTCGCGGAACGTCGCAACGATGCCGTCGACTGTTTCGCCACCAATCAAGTTCGCAATCGTGGCTTCCATCCGGCGGCATTGTCCGTCGACGCGTACAAGGTCAGCTTCGAACTTGAAAGTGGCGCCAGGACCGAGCTCGATGAGTTCGGTGAGTTGTTGTTCTGCTTGCGCACGATCAGCACCCGCAACGAGATTGAGGACGGAGCGGGTGAGCCAGTCAATCGGACGATGTCCGAGTGTCGACGAGAGGCCAGGGCTGGCATAACGGATGTTTCCATCAACGTCGAGCAGGACGACCACGTCGCTCGAATGCTCAACCATTGCCGCAAGTCGATCCTGACCACGGCGTTCCGTCAGTCGGCGGACGTGAGCAAGAAGTCCCCAGATTCGCACCAGCGCCAGAAGACCGACGACAAGTGCGCATCCCGCGACGACCATGCGTGTGGTCCGTGTGCCGAGACCCGTGATCATGAGAAGGAAGAGCACAGCGACCGGCGTGAGTGCCGCAACGCCGACGCCAACCATCCGACTGAATCCAAGCGTTCCAGCTACGGGAGAGCTTCTCGGCGCCATCGTCGAGTCAAGCGCGGCCGCGCCAATCCAGAGCGGACCGATGATTGAGAGCGACGCAACAAAGCCACCGGGCCCGTAGTCGCCCCGCAATTCGAGGACGCTGCGCGCCACATCGGCAAGCATCCAGACGGAAATGCCCGATGCCAACAACGCTGGTGAGGCGCGCCGGAAGTTGCTCTGCAACGCAAGCCGCACAGCGATCGTGAGCGCAAACGCTCCGAGGAGTGGGATAGCCGCCGCCCAGGCCTTGTCGCCAAACGGCAAGGTTCCATCGGCCACGTACGACTCGACGACGACAAGCCAGACGCCAACCCCCGCTGCGATACCCACGATCGTCGTTTCGATTGGCCCCAATGGAACATCATCGTTGCTCGCATCGTCACGAATCACGAGCAATCCACCGATGAGCACGAGCAGACCAAGCAGCCGGAGGAAGTCGACGATCGACGGGAACAAGTTGTTGCCAGAGAGGAACTGCATCGACCAAGTCAGGGCCGCAGCGGTTTGGAGCGCCGTCGCAACAGCAACCAGCTTCCAGCCAAGCCCGCGACACGGCCGGTGGATGGCGACGCCGTAAAGAATGGCAACGAGCGAGGCACCCGCGGCAAACGGCCGAATGAAATCGACCTCTGCTGATGCAGGCAGTACGGCATACATCACCGCCAGGGCAACAGCTAATCCAGCAAGCACGGAAGGCCGGCGCTCCAAGCGAAGTGGAGAAGTCAAGTTGATGCCCCTCATCATTCGGCAATATAACGGACACAGTCAAGTCATCGCTGCGTTATTGCGACCGCTTCGTAATCGGATGGCCAGTTTGGCTGGAACAAGTGCCACTGCGACGGCGCTCGCCGAATGAGGATTTCCAGCTCCTGAGCGAGCAGTTGAGTGATCCGCTGAACGTCTTCACGAAGTCGCTTTGCCTGCCGTTCGACGGGGATCGGCGGCCGGACGTACCCCAAGTGACCATCGAATCGGTCTGTGAAGTAGATACCGGTGGGAAGAATCGGTGCTCCCGTACGCAGGGCAATGGTTGCGGCCCCACCGGGCAGCGTGGTCCGCTCACCAAAGAACTCGACTTCTGGGCCGCCGCCTTGAATGTCGCGATCAGACAGCAGACACACCACATGATTGTTGTTGATGGCTTGAATGACTGCCTTACCCGCTTCAGGGCCAAGCGGGACGACCGTCATCCCGAGTTTGGACCGCAGTTCAACAAACCACTCGAACAGGTCGGGCGGGTCAAGCCGTTCCACGATGACCGTGATCGGGTGCCCCCGATCGGCAATCCAACGGCCCGCCCATTCCCAGCCGCCCAGATGCGGCAGCGCGATGATCGCGCCTTTCCCCTGGTCGAGCGCCGTCAGCAGGTGGTGGTAGCCGTCCTCTTTGAACGGCCGCGCCACGGCACGTTTCGACATGGTCGGTAACCGGAAACTCTCAATCCAGTACCGGGCATACGAGTCGAACGATTCCTGAACAGCTCGACGGAGCCGCAGGCCCCGCAATGTGGGGTCAGCGCGTTGCAAATGCCGCTCGATCATGGCCCGGCGTTCAGGGCTTGCGAAGTTGGCACCCAAGCCTGCAGGCGTAGCGAGCCCAGCAGCCACTGCCCCGGGCAGAAACCGTGCGGCAAGCGCACCGGCCTTGTATGAGTTCGTTGTGAAGCGATTCGCGAGTTGATCGACATGCCAACGCGGATCGGCGAGGTTGCTCCAACTCGGAGTGTCTGGAGCTCGACCGTCGCTCACGCGATGTTGCGCAGTGACTCAGGTGCCGCCGCTCGGCCGGTCACGGCTTACGGCGTGGAATGCTGGTCCGGCGCGCTGTTCGAGCGACTCGGCGGCTTTGCCGACGCGAGCGACGCATCTCGATCCGAGCGGCGGTAACCGGCGCGACATCGGCCGTAGTCCACACCTTCCAGAATCGCTGGAGCGCAGTGATGGTGGTGAGCACCAGCATGATCCAAAGAATCGGGATAAGCAGAACGTTAAAAGCGAGGCCAATCAGAATCGCAATGATCCGTTCGGCGCGCTCCATCAGACCACCCTTGGCTTCGATTCCAAGCGACTCGGCCTTCGCCCGTTGGTAGCTGATCACCGAGGAGATCGACGCCACGGCGAACGGAAGCAGCACGAGGCGGGGATCTTCGGTGAGCGCGAAGTGCCACCCGATCCCGCCGAGCAGTAGCGAGTCGGTAACGCGGTCAACCGTTGAGTCAAAGAATGCGCCTCGTTGGCTGGACGTTCCTGAGGCTTTGGCCAGTGCACCGTCGAGGAGGTCGGGAAGTGCTGCCAGAACGACAAGGGCGAGTCCGAGCCAAAGCCGGCCAAAACCGATCGCAACTGCCGCTGCGATACCGACCAGGAGACCCATGATGGTGAGGTGGTCGGGGGTCAGCCGGGTCTTGCGCAGCAGCGCACCGATTGGCTTGACCGCCTTGTCGACCGGCTTTCTGAAGGTGCCGTCAAACATGCTGCAATGACCTTACTCGGTCTCGTCGTTCTCCTCGATGAGATGCTCGAGGATTTCTCCATCGACGGCATCGACCAGAACCAAACCACGCTGAACGGGTGGTTCTTCGGCCGAGTAGCAGAGTACACGCCATGTTGGGCGGCTCCGAAAGCCGCGCCACACCTGCTGCGCCGAGGCGTGTCCGACGGCGAAGCCGACCGCACCCTGGGCTGCAACGAGTGCTTGCTTTTCGTCGATGCTCATCCGCCAGCCGCTCGTTATCGAGAAGATTCCGGCAACGGCAAGAACAGCAGCTCCGACAAGCCAACCCTTGTTCACAACCGCAGCGTCAGGAGCAACGAAATAGATTACCGCGGCGATCGCTGCCAAGGCGAGGTACATCGCTCCAGGCCAGCGCCGGCGGCTGTTATCGGGAAAGAGGTAGGCGCCGACGAACCCAGCAGGGTTCAAGTCGTCAGGCAGCACGTCGATCTGGTCATCGGTCATCGCTCCACACCCTACGAGCGCCACATCGAGGTCGGGCCACCTGTGACGCCCGGGACCTGCATTCGATGGCCGGCCCGGTCAGGAAGTCTGCGCGTTCCAGGCAACACGAAGACGACTCGCAGTAACGACGAGCGCCTCGGGCAACGTTTGCGCGTTGGCAATCGTCGACATGAAATTTGAGTCACCGGTCCAGCGCGGAACGACGTGCATATGAAGATGCGTGGGGATCGAGCCGCCAGCGGGGCGGCCCAGGTTGAGCCCGATGTTCATGCCGTGCGGTCGATACTCCGCTCGGATCACTGCAGCTGCCTGCATGGTGACCGTCCAGAGTTCCGCGCTCTCGTCCTCCGTCAGCAGCTCGATTTCTGCCACCTCGCGGTACGGCAAAACCAGCAGATGACCAGACGTGTAGGGATGAATGTTGACAATCGAGAACACGTGATCGGCGCGATGCACGATGTGGGTCTCCTCGTCCGGCAAACCAGACTCGAGCAACTGAGTGAAGACACTCGAGTCGCTTGCACCGCCGCTCGTTGCCGGATTTGCTCCGGCACCGACCACATAGCTTGAGCGCCACCCCGACCAGATCTGTTCAAGCATCAGGCCTGCAGTGCAGCAGTCTGGGCGTCGGCTACTTCCGCTTGGAAACGAGCGACAAAACCATCGAGTGGCACATCACGCTCGACATCAGGTGCACTTTCAGCCTGCATGTCGGTACGGATGTTCACGCCAACAGTGCGGGCTGCAACGTCGTCGTCGCCGACGACGAGCACGTACGGAATCTTGTCGATCTTGCCGTTGCGAATACGCTTACCGAGGCCATCGTCTGCTGCGACCATGTCGACGCGGGCGCCTGCGGCCTTGAGTGCTGCAACAACTTCTGCGGCGTATTCCTCATGCGGTGAGGACACTGGGAGCACACGAACCTGCACGGGTGCAAGCCACGTCGGGAAGTTGCCGGCGTAGTGCTCGATGAGTACGCCGAAGAACCGTTCGATCGACCCCATCAAGGCTCGGTGCAGCATGATCGGCCGATGCCGATTGTTGTCGGCTCCGACGTATTCGAGGTCGAACCGCTCGGGCAGCTGAAAGTCGGCCTGGATAGTAGACAGCTGCCAGGAACGGCCAATCGCATCACGCACATCGATGTCGATCTTCGGGCCGTAGAACGCTGCATCGCCCTCTTTGACTGCGTACTCGAGGCCGTGGGAGTCGAGTGCTTCACGAAGCGCCGCCGTTGCTGTCTCCCATATTTCGTCGGTTCCGACCGACTTGTCAGGGTCGCGCGTCGACAGGTTGAACGTGAAATCATCGAAACCAAATGCACGGAGGACCGACAACACAAAGTCGAGCAGGCCAGCGACTTCGCCTGCGAGCTGCTCTTGGGTGCAGTAGATATGGCTGTCGTCCTGGGTGAAGCCACGGATGCGCATAAGGCCGTGCAGCGTTCCGGCGCGTTCGTAGCGGTAAACAGTGCCCAGCTCGAAGAGGCGGAGCGGCAGTTCGCGGTAGCTGCGCTGACGGCTGTCGAAGATCAAACAGTGCATCGGGCAGTTCATCGGCTTCGGGTAGTACGTACCGTTGTCCATCTCCATCGGCGGGTACATGCCGTCGGCGTAGAAGTCGAGGTGGCCAGACGTCTCGAAGAGATTCGCATTGGCGAGGTGCGGCGAATAGACGAAGTCGTAGCCACCGCTCTCGTGGCGCTGACGGCTGTAGTCCTCCATCAGCTTGCGGATGATGGCGCCCTTCGGATGCCAGACGGCGAGGCCACCTCCAAGCTTGCTCGGGAAGCTGAGCAGGTCTTGTTCGACCGCGATCTTGCGGTGGTCGCGCTTGAGTGCTTCTTCGAGCTGGTGGAGGTGCTCGGCAAGCGCCTGCTTTGACTCCCATGCAGTGCCGTAGACACGTTGGAGCTGCGGGCCCTTCTCGTTGCCACGCCAGTACGAGCCGGACACTCGCTGCAGCTTGAAGAAGGGAAGCTTGCCGGTGCTGGGCACGTGCGGCCCGACGCACATGTCGACAAACTCGTCGGTGTTGCGGTACGCGCTGATCACGCCTCCGCCACTGACTTCGCCAGCGTCTTCTGAGTCGGCTGCGCCGCCCTCTTGCTGAATCGACTCGACGCGCTCGATGATCTCGATCTTGTACGGCTGGTCGGCGAACAGTTCCTTCGCCTCAGCCATCGTGTGCTCGGACCGAGTGAATGGCTGGTTCTGCTTGACGATCTCCTTCATCTGCTTCTCGATGACCGTGAGATCGTCGTCGTTGAACGTCTTGCCGTCGGGCAGATCGAAGTCGTAATAGAAGCCGTTCTCGATAGCTGGGCCAATCGTGAACTTCGCACCCGGGTAGAGCTGCGTCACCGCCTGCGCAAGGACGTGCGCCGTCGAATGGCGCAGGACGTGGCGGCCCTCGTCCGTATTGTTCGTGATGATCGACACCACATCGCCCTCGGTCAGCGCTGTGGTGAGGTCGGTCTCGTGCCCGGCAATCGTTGCGGCCACAGCGGCCTTGCGGAGGCCTGAACCGATCGACGCGGCGAGGTCGAGGGCGGTTGAGCCTTCGGGCAGTTCGCGCGTCGTTCCGTCAGGAAGCGAGATCGTGATATTCGACATGAGCTACCCAGGATAGAAGCCGTGGCCGGTTGTCCGGCGAACGGTTTCGGATTGACCGCAGCTCAGCAACCGCTGCTCAGCCGTTTGCGGCAAGCGCGATTCGCGCTGCGTCGACCCGCTGCTGCTCAAACTGGTGGGCTGCGTCGGTGATGTTACCCACCCGGGCTGCAACAGTCGGTTCCGACTCAGCGGTCTGGCCGTGATACTGGTTGACGTAGGTTTGACCTGACAGCTCACGGACCTCAAACATGACCTCATCGATCATCGAGCGCCATGCCAGGTGCTCCGCGCCACGGTTCATGTACCGCTCGGGTTTGATCGGGCGGCCGATCTTGATCTCGGCGGTCCGGCCGAGCTTGGGGACCTTGGCATCGGGTGGCTGAATCTTGTCGGTTCCGACGATGCCGACCGGGTAGATCGGGCAGCCAACTTTCATGGCCAGCCGCGCTGCACCGGTTCGGCCCTTGCCGAGGCTGCCGTCGCGACTCCGGGTGCCCTCGGGATAGATCCCGAACAGCTCGCCGCGGCTGAGCACTTCTTCAGCGGCGTCGAGTGCTGCGTTGCTCGCTGATCCGCCCGAACGGTCGATCGGAATCATGCCCATAGCTGGAAACAAGAATTTGGTCTTCCATGAGTCCATGTATTCAGCCTTGCCGACGAACGAAATGTTTCGCGGCACGGTAAACGTCAAGAACGCCGAGTCGAGGAACGAGATGTGGTTCGGGCACAGGATCGCCGGGCCGTTGGCCGGGAGGCGTTCGTAACCGGTGAGTTTCATGTCCCAGAGTTTGGACATGACAGGAGCGCTCACCTTGCGCACCCGTTGTTGCAGGGTGCCCGCTCGGGGGCTATTGCTCATGTCAGCGGACAATAGAGCACCAGGGTTGCGCGGGAAAGGCGCCTTGATGAACTTGCCGTAAAGCAAGACTCACGCCACTCCCCGTGCGGAGGTCGCTGCAGCCGATGCCAATCGCTGCGACTCTCCACGGAAATCACTCGAAGTTGACGCCAAGCAGCTCGGCTGCTTCACGAACACCCTGGCCGGTCGCTGCCGCAGCATCGATCGCAACAAGCGCACCCGGCGTGTCGAGGTCGTCGTCAAGGCGGTCCCGAACCACGTCGAGGAGTTCGTGGTTCGACGCATCATTCGCGAGCCACGATTCGAGGCGCGCCTTATTACGCGGCATCAACTCGTCGTCCCATTCCCATTCGACCCGATAGTTGTGCTCGATGATCGCCAGGCGAATCGAGCGCGAGTCGTACTCCTCGCGCAGCGCATCGACGAACACGAGGTTGCCGAGGCTCTTCGACATTTTTTGGCCGTCCATCGAGATGAGTGCGGTGTGCATCCAATGCTTGACAAATTGTTCGCCCGTCGCAGCTTCGGACTGTGCCTTCTCGCACTCGTGGTGCGGGAAGATCAGGTCGGCGCCGCCGCCATGGAGATCAATGGTCGTGCCGAGCTCGCGCAGCGCAAGAGCAGAGCACTCGATGTGCCAGCCCGGACGACCTGCACCCCACATGGTGTCCCATGCTGGCTCGTCAGATGCTGAGGGGTGCCACAAAACGAAATCGAGTGGCGACTTCTTATTCGGGTCGTCGACCTTGCCGCCACGCTCTTTGGCATAGGCAATCATCTGCTCTTCGGAGTAGCCGCTCATCGAACCGAACGAATCGACCTTCGACACGTCGAAGTAGACCGAGCCACCCGCCTCGTAAGCAAAGCCTCGGTCGAGCACCATGCCGATGAAACCCCGGATGTCGGGGATGGCCGACGACGCTCGCGGGCTTGATGCGACGGGCAACGCGTTGAGAGCTGCCATGTCACGCTCGAAGCGCGCTTCTTCGGATGCGGCAAGGTCGAGGTAGTGCACGCCGAGCTCACGAGCTTTGGCGAACAACGGGTCGTCGATGTCTGTGACGTTGCGGACACACCTGACGGTATGGCCCTTGTCGATCAGCCGGCGCTGCAGCATGTCGTACGCGATGAACGTGGCGGCATGGCCGAGATGCGTCGCGTCGTACGGCGTGATGCCGCAGGTGTACATCAGGACGTTCTCGCCGGGCTCGAAGGGGACGATTTCGTTGCGAGCTGTGTCGAAGAGTTGCATCGTCATCGCTCAACGCTCGCGGTGCCCTGTTTCATTCTCATAGCTGTCACTCACGCAGCGTGCCACATCACTGCATCTCCCCCTCGGACTTCGGGCGCGAGTCACAGCTCACAAACGCGTCGGCCCCCTTTTTGTGTGAGCGATTACCGCAACCGACGTAGCTCCGTTTCATGTCAACACATGCAGCAACCGGCATCACTTCAACCCACACAAACGCATCGGCCTCCTTTTGTGTGAGCGATTTCCGCAACCGACGTGGCTATCGCTCACACAAAATCAGGGCGCTCCAGCGACTACGTTTCGGGCCATGGGTCTGCTCGACGGAAAAAACATCGTGATCACCGGAGTTCTCACGGATGCGTCACTCGCATTCGGCGTGGCGAAAATCGCACAGGAACAAGGCGCAAACATCGTCTTGACTGGCGCCGGGCGCGCACTGCGTTTGACGCAGCGCACCGCCCGCAAGCTCAGCACGAACCCAGACGGTTCCGGGATCGAAGTGTTCGAGCTCGACGTCACCGTGCCCGAGCATGGCGTGGCTGTCCGTGACGCGCTGGCAAAAAAGTGGGGTCGGGTCGATGGCGTGCTACACGCTGTTGGTTTTGCGCCGGCGTCTTGCCTCGGTGATGACTTCATGGACGCCCCGTGGGACGACGTCGCCGTCGCAATGCACGTGTCGACCTATTCGCTTAAGGCCCTCGCCGACGCGTTCGTGCCGCTGATGCAGCCGGGCGGTTCGATCGTCGGCCTCGACTTCGACAACTCGGTTGCCTGGCCCGCCTACAATTGGATGGGCGTCGCCAAGTCGGCGCTGCAGAGCCTGTCGCGCTACCTGGCCAAAGAGCTGGGGCCTCAGGGCATCCGCTGCAACCTCGTTGCCGCCGGCCCGATCCGCACGATGGCTGCCAAGTCGATCCCCGGCTTCGCCAAGTTCGAAGACGTTTGGGACGACCGCTCTCCGCTGGGCTGGGACGTCAACGACTCCGAGCCCGTCGCCCGTACTGTGTGCGCCATGCTGTCTGACTGGTTCCCAAAGACGACCGGCGAGATCGTCCACTGCGACGGCGGCTTCCACGCCACTGGCGTCTGAACGGATCCAGCCGTCGAGGCCGATCTCCGAGAGCCTGAAAATACTACGAGCGCCTTTCTGTCACCGCCGGCGAGTCGCTCCGCGACCGGCAATGGCCTGCAGCACCAGAAGCAAGAGCACCGCGCCGATTGCGGCGACCCCAATGCTCCGTATTGAGAACTCGTCGACACCTTCGCTGTCGATCGTTGCCATCAGCCAGCCACCAATCAGCGCACCGAGCACGCCGACGATCATCGTGTACACGCAGCCGCTCCGGTCATCTTTGACAATCCACCTGGCGATGCCACCAGCAATCAGTCCGACAACGATCCAGCCAACGATGCTCATCGCTACGACGCTAGCGATGAGTATCGGCACCGTTACGTTTCGGCCTGATCCGGCCGAAGCCCACCGCCTTAGTTTTTCCCATGACGCATCGGACGATCAACGAGAACGACCGACGCATTGCATCATTGGATCTCCTCATCAATCGGGCGAGCTTCGGAGCAGCCCGGATACTCGCGGCCGGCTTCGTCTCCGCTGCGCTTCTCGCCACCTTCACCGCTGACACCGTCGATGGCGTATCGCACCCGTCGTGGCCGACGCCTGGCGAAAAGCAAAATAGGGCCATACCTGAGCAACCCCGCAGCGGCCTGAGGCCAGGCGCCGAGGGTCAATGATGTCACGTGTTATCCAGGTGCATCGGGCACCGTCATCGCCGGTTCATGCGGCGTTACCATCCCGACCATGAACCGGCTTGCCGACGAGACGTCTCCTTATCTGCGCCAGCACCGCGACAACCCGGTCGACTGGTTTCCGTGGGGAGCCGAGGCGTTTGCCGAGGCAAAGGCCCGAAACGTTCCCATGCTTCTGTCAGTCGGATACTCGTCGTGCCACTGGTGCCACGTGATGGCCCACGAGTGCTTCGAAGACGCCGACGTGGCAACGAAGATGAACGAGCTGTTCGTCAACGTTAAGGTCGACAGGGAGGAACGCCCTGACGTTGATCAGCTCTACATGGATGCCGTGCAGGCCATGACCGGTCGGGGTGGCTGGCCGATGACCGTGTTCATGACGCCCGACGGCGAGCCCTTCTACGGTGGCACGTACTTCCCGAAGGAACAGTTCCTACAACTGCTGACCGCAATCACCGAGGTCTATACCGAACGGCCCGACGACGTTCGCAAGAACATTGGACAGTTGATGACGGCCGTCAATCGCACTGCAGAACTGTCGGCTGGTACGGAAATCCCTAATGTCGAGCAGCTCAACAACGCGGTGCAAGGACTCGGAAAGGCATTCGACCCAGAGTGGGGCGGATTCGGCAAGGCCCCGAAGTTCCCGTCGACGTTCAATCTCGAACTCATGCTCCGCGCCTACATGTCCAACGGCGCTGATGCCGCCAAAGACGTTATCTCCACCACCCTCGACGCCATGTGCTCGGGCGGCATGTACGACCACATCGGTGGCGGGTTCGCCCGCTACTCGACCGACCGTGAGTGGCTCACACCGCACTTTGAAAAGATGCTGTCTGACCAGGCCCTACTCGTGCGGACCTACCTCCACGCCTTCGTTGTGCTCGGCCAGCCCCAGTGGCGGCAGGTCCTGATCGAGACCATCGGCTACGTGCTCACCACACTGCAGCATCCCGACGGTGGCTGGTACTCGGCAGAAGACGCCGATTCTCCCGATGCCGACGGCAAAGGCGTCGAAGGCCTATTCCACACGTGGACACCCGACGAAGCACGCGCTGCAATGCACGACGTCAAGAAGGAAATCGTTGAAGCCACCATCGACTGGTATGACATCACCGACGAAGGCAACTACGAGATCGTCGACCACGGCGCCAACGCCAACGCCAACGCTACGGGAAAGGCCCGCGGCAAGGGAAAAAACGGGGCAACGCCTATCCGCCGCTCGATCCCCAACCGTTTGCAGGCGCGTGGTGTGCTCAAACGACCCCGCGAGCTCGACTATGGCACCTTCCGGATGGCCCAGGCTCGCAACGAGCGTGCGCGGCCCAGTCTCGACGACAAGATCATCACCGAGTGGAACGCCATGTTCCTCGCCACCCTCGCCGAAGCCGCGTCGGTCTTCAACAACCCGACTTGGCTCGAAGCTGCGAAAAAGAGCGGCGAGTTCCTCCTGAGCGAGCTCCGCCGGCCCAATGGTCGCTGGAACCGCACCTGGCACGCCGATGGAGCGCCCCAGGCTCGCCACGACGCACTTGCTGGCGACCATGCCCATCTCGTCGACGCCTTCACCCGGCTTGCCGAGGCCACCGGCGAAGCACGCTGGATCAAAGCTGCCATCGAAACCGCCGACACGATGCTCGACTGGTTCTGGGATCCAGTCGAAGGCGGACTCTTCACCACCGCCGAAGATGCAGAAGCACTGATCACCCGTCAGAAGGATCTGACCGACACCGCGCTCCCGTCGGCCAACTCGACCGGAGCCTTGGCGCTGTACCGGTTGGCCGGGCTCACCGGAGAAATGCGCTACGCCAACCAGGCCGATCGCATCTTGCAGCTACTCGGCACACAGGTCGACCAGGGCATCGGTATGTTCTCGAACGCACTCATCGCCGCCGACCTGCGCCGTCGGGGTACGACAGAGGTCGTCATCGTCGGCGACCGACCCGACCTCCTCCGCATGGCTCAGTCGGTGTGGCGGCCCGACACGGTGCTGGCCTGGGGCGAGCCCTACGACTCACCGCTGTGGGAGGGCCGCAAAGATGGCTATGTCTACGTCTGTCGGGATCATGCCTGCCAGGCTCCGCAAGACACCGTCGAAGGCTTCAGCGAACTCCTGACCGGCAAACGCATCTCGTTGCCTGTACGAGCCGAAACGCCCGACGTCGACCCGCAAGACGCCGCACCGGTAGCAATGGAAACGCCGCCAGCAGCTGAGAGCTGACGTCGTTCTGATCTCGGTCTGACAACAATCAACGTGACGACGTTCAGCGCGACGAGGAACCGGTCCAGCCACCCCGATGGATGATCTGATCAGGTGAACGGCGAGTGCGTTGGGAGCTCCGGCCGGCGCCCTCTCCTTGCTGCGCCCCGGCGCCTCGATCATTAAGCGGGTGTCCAAGCGCGATGGCACCGAGCAACTCCAGATGATCCGGGATCCCCAGTTCAGCTCGAACGGCTGCTTCGTTGTTGAACACGCCGAAGAACAGCGCTCCGAGACCGATGTCTTCTGCGCCAAGCAGCAACGTCATGATTGACATCGAGGTGTCGATCGTCCAGTACGGCACGGGCCAGGCATCTTCGCTCTCACCCAGGCCGGTACGCGCTTTGTCCGACTCGGCGTAACGGCCGACGTAGGCGCTCGCATCGGCTAGCGGGAGCGCAATCACCGGAGCGTCGAGCAAATGCTTCCAACGGAACCCAGCGCGCTTCTCAACGGGCAACGACAGATCCCAGAAACGAGCGGTGGCCTCGCCTTCGAGCACCACGAGGTGCCAGCCCTGTGTCTTGCCAGCGCTCGGCGACCGCGACGCAAGATCGACCAATTCGTCGATGGTCGCAGGGTCGACAGGCTCAAGCCGAAACGCCCTGGTCATCCGCCTATTTCGGACGACTTCTGAGAACTCGGTCATCGACCGGGACTCAGGTGTTCACTCAGCGCTTGCCGAGCTTGACGAGGTCTTCGGCCATCGTCCAGCCGTAGACGATCATCGCACCGCCCTTGGCAACCGGGACGGCTTCGAACATTGCAACGACCTCGGAGTCGAGCGAATCGGGCTTTGCGGACTCAAAGTCCATGTAGCCCCCGTGCGCTCCGGACTTGGCGATGAACGTTTTGGCGTCGTACTTGGAGTCGATGCCGTACCGCTTCGCGAGGCGGCGACCCCATGCACGTTCTTCGCCGACGGCATCGTTGCCAGGTCGCGGTGTCAGATCGTCGAGATCCTTGAGTGCAACGACCGAATCGGCATTAATAAAGCGACAGCCGACGACCACGTCTTCATCGGGGAATGCCATCAGGGCACGGTGGTAGGCCTCGCTCATCAGGCCACGGAGCACCTGATCGCGCTTCGAGGAGCGCTTAACGCTCATGAGACCGAAGAGGACACACGGTGTCCCACCGATGCGTTCGAGGGTGGCAAAAGTGAACCCGTGCAGCGCATCGCCGAAGCGTGCGGTGGTAATGAGCACCCAATCTTCTTTAGCCTGAGACAAGGCCTCAGCGCTAAAGGCACCTTCCATCGACGCCAATTCGTCGAGGTCGGTGTCGGTCAGTGCGGACGCGTCATTGGTCGAAACTTCAAGTGCCATCTCTACCATTCTGCCACCGGATTCGCTCATCGATTCAATTGCTGGTCAGTTCGTCGAGTTGGGTTCGCCTCGGCGTACCGCTCCAACGGCGACCCTGACCAGGGGCAACGGTGCAGTCTGACGCCCTCAGACTCCTGTTCGGCTGTCACTCAGAGTAGGACAGCGTCGTGGCCGAATGCCATCCGAAGCTCACCAACTGCCCGGTCAAGATCAACCCGGAACTCGTCGGCGAGCTTGACGACTTTGCCCATTCCAATGTCGATCATGACGATGGACTCACCGGGATGTTCCTTGAGAAGCCGCTTCAACCGCTGGATCTTTAGCTCATCAAGAGCGGTCGCCGGCAGTCGCAACCGAAGCGGCACGGCGGGTCCGTCATCAAGGCCCTGCAGCACATTGATCGTCTGGCCGATCAGACCAAACCGTGACTCGTCGCGCTTGTCAAGCCGGCCTTTGACCGACACGATGAGGTCATCTTCGAGCTTGTGACCTTGCTCGGCCAGGGTGCGTGGGAAGATCGTCACTTCAATCGAAGCATCGAGGTCCTCGAGGAGAAATACGGCCATCTGATCGCCCTTCTTCGTGAACTTGCGAGCAAGGTTGGTGATCACTCCCCCGACAGTGACCGAAGCGCCATCTTCCATGTTCGGCAGGTCAATGAGGGCGTGCTCGACCTTACGTTTCAGTGCACTCTCGACACCGAACAGCGGATGGTCGGACACATACAGGCCGAGCATTTCTTTCTCGAAGCGCAGCTTCTCGGTCTTGTCAAACTCGAGCTCAGGGACCGGCGTGCGTTCATCGAAGCTGCCACTGTCAGCACCCCCACTGCCAGAACCGCCCGAATCGTCACCCCAGTCACCGAAGAGCGACATGACGCCTTTCTCACGCTCGCGCCGGCGCTTCACGGTGGTATCGATGATGTGCTCGAAAACGCTGAGCAGGCCGCGCCGCGGATGTCCAAGTGAGTCGAACCCGCCGCCCTTAATCAGCGATTCGATCGTTCGCTTGTTGAGCACCGATTCCGGAACCCGTTCGACGAAGTCGTAGAAGTCGGTGAACTGGCCATTCTCGGTGCGCTCGGTGAGGAGATCCTCGACGAGTGCCTCGCCGACATTGCGTACAGCGGACAGGCCGAACGTGATGGCGCCAGGGCTTCCTACGTTGAGCGACATGCCCTCGGGCACTTCGTCAGGTGATAGTGCGCCGAAGTTGATCAGCGAACGGTTGACGTCCGGCGTGAGCACCTTGATACCCATCGAGCGACAGTCGGCCAGGTACGTGGCGGCCTTGTCGAGGTTGTTCTTGACGCTGGTGAGCAGGGATGCGATGTACTCGACCGGATAGTGCGCCTTCAGATATGCGGTCTGGTAGGTGATGAGGCCGTAGCCAAACGTGTGGCTCTTGTTGAAGGCATAATCGGCGAACTTCTCGATGATATCGAACAGTTCGACACCCATCTGCTTGTCGTATCCGGTCCGGACCACGCCCTCTTCGAAACCATCGCGTGCTGCGACCATGACCTCGCGGACCTTCTTACCCATCGCCTTGCGTAAGTTGTCAGCTTCGGCGAGCGAGTATCCGGCAAACTTCTGGGCTACACGCATCACGCTCTCCTGATAGATCATCAGGCCGTATGTGTCGCCGAGCACCTCCTTGGCGTCCTCGTGGAAGTAGGAGACTTCCTGGCGACCGTTTTTGCGGTCAGCGAAGTCGTAGTGCATGTTGACCGACATGGGGCCCGGTCGGTAGAGCGCGAGCACAGCAGCAATGTCTTCAAAAGTCCTTGGCTCCATTGCCTTCAGAAGCTGACGCATCGGCGGGGATTCCAGCTGGAAGATCCCGATCGTGTCGCCCCGCGAGAGCAGCTCGTACGTCTTTTGGTCGTCGAGCGGCAACTGCTCGACGACCAGGTCAGGTGTGACCCTCTTGCGGATCATTGCTTCAGCGTCAGAAATTACATCGAGATTGCGCAACCCGAGAAAGTCCATCTTGAGCAGCCCGAGGTCTTCCACCCCGTGCATCTCGTACTGGGTGACGACCGGAGCGTCAGCGGGGTCCATTCCTGCAGCCGGCTTGCGCTGAATCGGCACGTAGTCAGTGACGGGGTTCTTCGTGATCACCACGGCGGCGGCGTGAATGCCGTCGGACCGCTTGAGGCCCTCGAGGCCGCGCGCTACGTCGATGATTTTCTTGATGTCCGGGTCGGTGTCGTACATCGCCCGAAGATCGGCGGCTGCCTTATAGCCATCGTGGTACTTAGGAATGTCTTCGAAGCAGTACTTAAGCGGGGTGTCACGGCCCATCACCATCGGCGGCATGGCCTTGGCAATCTTGTCACCGACGCCATACGGGTAGCCAAGCACCCGGGCCGCATCTTTTGCTGCGTTGCGGGCCTTGATCGATCCGAACGTGATGATTTGCGCAACGTGGTCGCGGCCGTAGCGCTCGGCCGCGTACTTAATCATGTCTTCGCGGTATCGCGTCTCGAAATCCATGTCGATGTCGGGCATCGACACGCGGCTCGGGTTGAGGAATCGTTCGAACAGGAGGTCGTACTTGATTGGATCAAGGTCGGTAATCCACAGCGAGTAGGCCACGGCGCAGCCAGCGGCAGAACCGCGACCCGGGCCCACACGGATGTTGTTGTCACGGGCGTACTTGATGAGGTCCCATGTGATCAGGAAGTACGACGCAAAGCCCATGTCACAAATGACCTTGAGTTCGAACGCCAACCGTTCAAGTGCGTCTGCTGGGATGTCCTGGCCCCAACGCTTCTTGGCACCTTCCATCGTGAGGTGCCGCAGGTACGCCTCGTCGTCGGCAAAGCCCTCAGGCAACGGGAAGTCCGGAAGCAGCGGCTTGCCGAACTCAATTTCGATGTTCGACCGCTCCGCGATCCACAGGCTGTTGTCGCACGCCGTAGGGATTTCCCTGAAGAGGTACCGCATCTCGGCAGCCGTCTTCAGATAGTGCTCGGTACCAGCAAACTTCAGACGCTTCTGATCGGAGATGAGCGACCCGGTCTGCACACACAACAGCGCGTCGTGGGAGTCGTGTTCATCCTGATGCGTGTAGTGCGTGTCGTTCGTGGCGAGCAACGGCGCCTTGAGCTTCTTGGCGATTTCGAGCAGCTTCGGGTTGGTCTGGTGCTGCTCGGGGATGCCGTGGTCTTGAATCTCGATAAAGAAGTTGTCGCGACCGAAAATGTCTTGAAGACGTGCGGCCTTCTCGAGCGCACCCTGCTCGTCGCCATTCATCAGCGACTGCAGGACGTGTCCGCCAAGACAACCACTCGTGGCGATCAAGCCATCGGAATACTTCTCGAGCAGTTCCCAGTCCATGCGGGGCTTGTAGTAGTACCCCTCCATAAATGCGAGCGATGCGAGTTGGATGAGGTTCTTGTAGCCCTCGTTGTTCTCGGCCAGCAAAATCAGGTGGTAGTAAAGCTTTTTGCCGCCTTCGGTCTCACCGCCTGAATCGTCGACGCGGCCCCGCCTCGACGGACGTTCGCTGCGGTGCTCGTGGGCCATATAGGCCTCGGTCCCAATGATTGGTTTGATCCCCTGGGTGTTGCACTCTTTGTAGAAGTCGAGCGTGCCGTACATGTTGCCGTGATCGGTCATGCCGAGCGCCGGCTGGCCGTCCTCGACCGCCTTGGCCACCAACTCGTCAAGTCGCGACGCTCCGTCAAGCAACGAAAATTCGGTGTGGACGTGGAGGTGGGTGAAAGAGTCGGCCATCTAGCTTTTCTGAGCGATTTGCTTACAACGTTGGGATTCTGAACGTAGCAGTGATTTTCGTTGCTTTTCCAATGGCTGCACGCGACCGGAGTGAGTGTCTCGATTGGCCTCTACAGGTAGGTGCCTGGGCGGTCGCTGTCCGCAGCGGGCGATCCGGGCTGTGCCGGCGCATGCTGCGCTCCGCCTTGGACGACTTGGCCATTTGGGAGCTGACGCGTTTGGGCAAGCTGTTGTTGGGCGACAGCTTGCTGCGCCATGAGGCTCGCCTGAATGCCGTGAAAGAGCCCTTCGAGCCAGCCCACAAGTTGCGCCTTGGCAACGCGAAGTTCTGATTCGCTCGGCACTTCGTCGTGGTCGAACGGCGGCGCCAGCGATCGGAGCTCTTCCTGCAAATCGTCGGACATCGCCTCGGACAGCTCGACGATCGAACGTTCGTAGACCTCCGCGAGCCGTTCGCGTGACGCCTCATCGAGCGAGGTCATCCGGACCTCTTCGAGCATCTGCTTGATCATCGAGCCGATGCGCATCACTTTTGCAGGCTGCGTGACCGCCTCACGAAGTGCGGCCGGTTCGCCAGCCACTGCGCTCACGCCGGGGGCCTCGGCGCTCGGGGGCACGACATCAGGACGCACGGTCTCGGTCTCTGCAGGTGTTGCGTCGGGGGTTAATGACGGGTCGGACATGTCGATCTTTCTACCGGGATCCTGCAGCGCCCCGCAGTCAAGCGGTGCCGGCGAGAAGGGGAACGTTCACTTCAGCCGACGTGAGAGAACCATGGCGGCAGATCAGTTGATAGCTGCCAGAGTCAGCATCCTCGTGGAACGTGACTCGTTCACGGGCAACAAGCGCGACGTCACCCAGGCGTGCCCGAACGGGTGGAGCGACGGTTGCGCCGAACCAACATTCGTCGATGACCTGCTCGCGTGTGACGACCCAGGCAACCGCGCCAACTTCAGCTTCTGCGGCCTGCGCGACATCCTCGAGCGCACCGGCTGTGGTGTGCAACCAGCGGAATCGACCTTCGCCGGACTGCAGAGTGACGCCACGCAACATTGCATCGGACGGTCGGATGATGTTGTCGCCAACGTCGACCTGGCCGTGGTCTGCGGTGATCAGGAGCGACGTGCCGCTTGGCAAGGCCTCGAGCAGATCAGCGACCAGACGGTCGGCAGCACGCAGCTCGGCCTCGTAATAGGGGCCGAAGCCGCGCTCATGAGCGATCTTGTCGATGCCGCCGTAGTAGCAGTACACGAACTGCTCCCCGGCCTCGACGAGTTCGGCAGCCGCCACCGGGATCGACGACGCGGCCCGCCAGCCAGCTTTTTGGCAGCCGCGGAGGTGAGCTTCGCTAAATGCCGAGTTCTCGAGTTCGGCCATCGACACCACGGGCACCTCGTAACCCATGAACGGGTCGAACGGCTGCACTTCGATCGGCGGCTTCTGGCGTCGAACGATCTTGTCGTCGACACTCCAGCGCAAGACATTCATGATGTCACCGTTGAGCATCATGCGGTAGCCGATGAGCCCATGTTCGCCTGGTGTTAGCCCCGTGGTGATCGACGTCAGGGCCGTTGCGGTCGTTGTCGGCGCAACGGTATGGATCGAGCGACCGACCAGCGAGTCGACCGTGGGCATTATCGCGCGGTGATCGTTGAGTTGCTCCCAGCCAAGACCGTCGAGCACCAGCATGACGCATTGCTCGGAATCGGCGATTGGCGCCGGCATCCACGACGGCAACGTCGACGTCGACCAACTTCTCGGGCCAAGGAGTGCTGGAATGATCCCACGCACGTTGGCCCCCGAATAGTCCGGAATGATTGGCCTTACGCCTACAGAAGTCACTGTGCGTCAGTCCACCATGTTCGGGGGTCCGACTACAAGGTTAAAGCGCCGATTGTTCACGACGAGCGTTCGCGCGAAGCGTTCGTTCCGCCGAATCGCTCGGGAATCGATCTGGAATCGTTATGGTTGGCCTGTGCGCATTTCGACCCGCGGGGACTACGCCTGCCGGGCGCTACTGAGTCTCGCCCTCCACATCGAGGAGGGCGGCCCAACATCGGTACGTGACATTGCAGAGCGCACTGCGCTCCCCCAGCCCTACCTCGAGCAGATCCTGCTCGCTCTCAAGGGTGCTGGGATCGTTCGTTCGAAACGAGGTGTCGGTGGCGGTTACGTGCTCGCTCGTGAGCCCGAGGCGATCATGCTCAGTGAAATCGTCTCGGCTGTCGACGGCCCAATCACGGTCGGGGACTTCGGTGCGCCACACCAAGACGGCGCGTGTGATCACGAAGGCCAGTGCGTACTCTTAGAGATCTGGAGCCAGGCGGGTGCACACATGCGCGAGCACCTCGACGGCTACTCCCTCGCCAGCATCACCAGCATCGCCAACGGCGAATCTCCCTGGCCAGTCCTCCACGAACACTGATGTCCAGCCGAGGCCCTGTCCACTGACGTCAGGCTCCCAAGCGAGGCCTGTATCGAGGCCGACCGTGACAGCGTCTTCCTGCCTCCGGTTGGGCCGCTCGAAAGTTCAACCGTGACAGTCACAGGCGGTTCTGGCGACGCAGTCGTAATCCGATGCGATGGTGCACAAGCTCAACGTTCATTCCTGAGCGGTGCGATGGGTCGACGAGTGCAAGATGCGGGACGGAAATTTGAGCGTGCTCAATGAAGAATTCCCGCCCCGCCGCAATCGGCGTTCCAGCGTGCCTCTCAGAGTTACGTGGAGGCGGCGTCGAGGAAGGCCTGCAGGTCTGATGCGAGCGGGCTGTGGAACGTGACGCGCTCGCCAGTGTCTGGGTGGTTGAAGGCAAGTTCGGCGGCATGGAGGAACGGGCGCTGCACGCCGAGGTTCGGGCGGCGCTGGCCGTACGTCGGGTCGCCAACGAGCGGATGGTTGATCGACGAAAGGTGCACCCGAATCTGGTGCGTGCGCCCAGTTTCCAGTCGGCAGTCGACGCGAGAAACAACGGCCGGCTCACGATAAGTGCCGATGACTCGGTAGTCGGTTCGCGCGTACTTACCATTCGTCACGACCGCCATCTTCAGCGGATCGGAGCGATTGCGTCCTAACGGAGCATCGATAATCCCATGCGGTGCGTCTGGCACACCCCATACGAGCGCTTCGTAGCGGCGCGTGCACGAGTGATCGGCAAATTGAGCAATCAGGAAGTCGGCGGCTCTCTGGGTTCGGGCCACGACCAGCAAGCCCGAGCTGCCAGAGTCGAGACGGTGTACGATTCCGGGTCGGTTCGACTCACCGATGTCAACGATCTCAGGGAAGCGCGCAAGGAGACCATTGGCGAGGGTGCCTTCCATGTTGCCAGCACCGGGATGCACAACCAGACCGGCTGGCTTGTCAACGACGATGATGCTCTCGTCTTCATAGATCACCGAAAAAATGACATCGGGGTCAGGCTGCGGCAGCTGGATCCGCGGAAAGGACGTCGGGTCGATGTCGATCGACTGGCCTTCCACGAGACGGATCTTGCCGCTCGAGGCCAGTTTACCGTCAACGGAAACTCCACCATTGGCGATTGCTGCAGCGGCATCAGATCGACTGATGTCGCCGAGGAGCGCAACGATTCTGTCGAGGCGTTGGCCGTCAAGCGCTGCGGGGACATCCTCATTTATCATGGTTCGGGGATCTCCTCGACGATGGCGGATTCGTTGACATTTCGGGCATCAGCGGCTGCTGCGTCACCACGGGCTTCTTCGAACTCAAACGCTTCGAGTTCCTTTGCGCGACGCGCACCGAGCACGCTATTCAAGATCAAGGCGCCCGCGCCGACGTTGATACATATGTCAGCGATGTTGAAAATCGGGAACCATTGGAAATCGATGAAGTCGACGACGGCACCACGCAGCCAAGCCTCACCTCGCAAAGCTCGGTCAACCAAGTTGCCCGCTGCACCGCCAATGACGAGCCCCATTCCAAAGGTCGACAGCTTGCTTGACTCGGTTCGCAGCGTGACGAGCAGCCAGACGATGACCAACGTTGCCACGACTGCAATGACCGGGCCGAACCCTTGCCCCCGGCTGAAAGCCATGCCGCTGTTAAACGCAAGGTTCCAGCGGAGTGTCCAGAACACGTCGATAACGCGGTCTGTACCGAGATCAGTGACCGCCCAGTGCTTGGTGAGCTGGTCGAAAAAGACGACGCCGAGCGCCAGCAGCACCGGAGCCCGCCACACGGCGGCACGGGCAGTGGTCATGGAGGAGTTGCGCAGCCGGGCCTAGCGGAAGCCAGCGCCGCTGACCTTCTCGACCGCGAGCACGGTGGTTTCGGGAATCGCTTCGAGCCGCTCACGTGGGATCGGCTTGCCCGACACCACCGAATAGCCGTACGTGCCAACTTCGATACGAGCCAATGCCTCGTCGATATCGCCGATGGTCTGACGAGCTTGGCCAGACAGCAGCCGATCAAGATCGCGCTGGACGACCATCGTGTCGCCTTCGCCACCTTCGTCGTCGAACTGGACGTCGCCCATTTCGCCATCTTCGATCAACGAGACCGCTTCTTCTTCGAGGCGGGTGGCGCGATTCAACTCCCCGGCGCGGCGGGCAAGAAGCTCGTCCTTCTGACCCTTGAGGAACTTCACATCGAAGTCCTTCGTGTAGGCAATGCCATCTTTGCTCGTTCCACGCGGCTTCGGCACCTCAACGACGTCAGGAACGTCATTTGAGAGCAGCGACGGGAACGACGGCTTCTTCTCTTTGACCTTAGGAGCGAGCTTTGGGGGCACTGCCTGTTGAATCCGCGGAACCGCGGGGTCGACGGCTTTTTTCGCCACTACCTTTTTCGCCACTACCTTTTTCGCCACTGCCTTTTTCGCCACTGCTTGTTTCACCGCTGCCCTCTTCACAGCTGCTTTTTTAGCAGCCGTCTTTGTGGCAGCGGGCTTTTCCGCTGCCTTCTTTGATGCGACCTGCTTGATAGCAGGCTTCTTCTCAACCGCCTTCTTCGCTGCCGTCTTGTGAGCAACAGACTTCTTGGCGGATTTCGACGATTTCGGTGCGGCCACGAGCGCTCCTTGTGGTGTTATTGAGCGCCGGACTATACCTAGTTGGGTGCGTGTTTGCGACCATGACTGCAACGATGATTACAACGTCGCAGATTCACTCAGTGTCAACGTTCAGCTGCAAGAACTACAGTAATTACAGGTTCGCCGTCGTCGTCGGCACTCAGGTCGGTCGTCACCGATGTGGCAAGTGTCTCACTGCTCAGCAGTGTTTCGTGTTTTGAGATGGCGTCGAGCCACACCGGTGAAGCGACGATTGTGAGGTCGATTCTGTCCGACACCCTGAGGTCTGCGTCGCGGCGGGCCTGCTGCACCAGACGCACCAGGTCGCGGGCACGACCTTCAATTTCGAGTTCGTCGGTCACCTCAATGTCGAGGACAATCACGCCGGCTGACTTGCTCAGCCCGGTACTCGCCTGTCCTTCACCCAGGTCGTCGCTTGCGACAAGCGCGAGGGTGTACTCCCCCTCCATCAGCTCAACGCCTCCGACGACCACGAGGCGACCCGCTGAGCCGTCTGTGCTTGACCAGTCGCCCAATTTATGATCCTTGATGACGTTCTGGACGTTTTTACCAAGCCGCGGGCCGAGCGCCTTGGGCACGAGTTGCAACTGCTCGGTGGCGACTGACGCGACATCGTCGGTCAGCACGACATGACGCACATTGACCTCATCGGAGATCAGTGCGGTGAAGTCAGCAAGTCGGGCCGCGTCAGGAGTCGCCACGGTCACCGAGTTCAGCGGAAGCCGGACGCGACGTTTGTGTGCCTTGCGGACCGACAGCGTGGACGAGCAGACATCACGGACAAGGTCCATCGAGGCCACCAAATCGCTGTTGGCCGGGAGCTCGTCGGCAGACGGCCAGTCCTGCAAGTGAACCGAGCGGGCAGCATTACGCGCCCCGTTATTCATACCCGCGTGAATTGCCTCAGAGATGAACGGCAGCATCGGAGCCGTGACGCGGACAAGGATCGACAACACCGTGTGCATCGTGTCGATTGCATCGCGGTCGCCCTCCCAGAAGCGGCTCCGACTGCGACGTATGTACCAGTTGGTCAGGACATCGAGATAGTCACGTACGTGCTGGCACGCAGCGAACAGGTCGTAGGCGTCAAGCGACGTCGTGGTAGCAACGACCAGGTCGCGCGTCTTGGCCAACACGTACTGGTCGAGCACGTGGCTGGAGTCGGTCCGGAATTGGCCCTGATAGTCGGCTGCATTGGCGTACAGGGTCAAGAAATACCAGGAGTTCCAGAGCGGCAGAAGGACATGGCGCACCGTTTCGCGCATCCCGTTCTCGGTCACCGTGCCATCGCCACCGCGCAAGATTGCCGAGCTGAGCAAGTGCCAGCGCATCGCGTCGGCACCGTGCGTATCAAACATTTCCCGGGGGTCGGGATAGTTGTTGAGGGACTTCGACATCTTCGCACCGTCGTCGCCAAGGACGATCCCGTGGCTGACACAGTTTGAGAATGCGGGCCTGTCGAACAATGCCGTGGCCAGCACGTGCAGCGTGTAGAACCAACCGCGCGTCTGGCCGATGTACTCAACAATGAAGTCACCGGGATAGTGATTCTCGAACCAATCCTGGTTCTCGAACGGGTAATGCACCTGAGCGAACGGCATCGATCCTGACTCGAACCAGCAGTCGAGCACCTCCGGCACCCGGCGCATCATCGACTTGCCTGACGGGTCGTCAGGGTTTGGGCGCACAAGGTCATCGACATCTGGTCGGTGGAGGTCGGTGACGGTCGCTCCCCCAAGACAGTCGGCAAAGTCAGCTTCCAGCTGAGCGAGCGAGCCGTACACATCAATGCGTGGGAAATCCGGATTGTCAGACTTCCACACCGGGATGGGTGAACCCCAGAATCGGTTGCGGCTAATTGCCCAGTCACGGGCGTTCTCGATCCACTTACCGAAGCTGCCTTCCTTAATGTGAGCAGGCTGCCAGGTGATGTCCTTGTTCAGTTCGACCATGCGATCGCGAAATGCAGTGACCTCGACGAACCAGGACGAGATGGCGCGATACACAAGCGGCTGGGCACAGCGCCAGCAATGCGGGTACGAGTGGTCATACGTCGCGTGCCGCACAAGGACGCCGCCGTCGGCAAGCGAGCCGCGAGCCTTCAGGTCAACGATGATTTGCTTGTTGGCATCGAACACATGCGTGCCGACATAGTCGGTGATCTCAGCGGTGTAACAGCCGTGCTCGTCCATTGGGCACAGCGTGGGGATGCCTGCCTCAATGCAGGCGATCTGGTCGTCTTCGCCGAAGCCGGGCGCCATGTGGACAATCCCCGTGCCGTCTTCGGTCGAAACGAAGTCGGCGCCCAACACCTGCCAAGCGTTCTCGGTGCCGTGGAGCTCGGTGTCGATAAAGTAGTCAAAAATCGGGGTGTAGCGTCGGCCAATCAGATCGGTGCCCTTGAGCGTGTCGACGCGTTCGGCCTCGCCGAACTCGACCTCATGGTTGCCGACGAGCGCGTCGGCAATGATGTACCGCTGGCCGTCTTGCTCGAGAACGGCGTAGTCGATGTCGGGGCCAACGGCAAGCGCCAGGTTCGACGGCAGCGTCCACGGTGTAGTGGTCCAGGCGAGAATTTTTTCACCGCTGTCGAGCGTGAAGGAGACGGTGACGGCTGGGTCCTGTCGGTCCTTGTACGTGTCGTCCATCCGGGTTTCGGTGTTCGACAGTGGCGTCTCGCAGCGCCAGCAGTACGCCAACACCCGGAAGCCCTCGTAGATCAGGCCCTTGTTGTGGAGCGTCTTGAACGCCCACATAACACTCTCCATGTACGAGAGGTCAAGAGTTTTGTAGTCATTCTCAAAATCGACCCACCTGCCCTGCCGGCCGACGTAACTGCGCCACTGATCGGTGAACTGCAGAACACTCGATCGACACGCATCGTTAAACTTGTCGATACCGAAGGCTGCAATCTCGGGGTGCCCAGAAATGCCGAGTTCCTGTTCCGCCTTGACCTCGGCGGGCAGGCCGTGGCAGTCCCAGCCGAAGCGACGCTCGACATGCTTGCCGCGCATCGTCTGATAACGCGGAATGGCATCTTTGACATAACCAGTCAGCAGGTGGCCATAGTGCGGCAAACCGTTGGCAAACGGTGGTCCGTCGTAGAACACGAACTCGTTGTTGCCCTTCGTTCCAGCATCGCGCTGATCGATCGACGCCTGGAACGTGTTGTCGACCTCCCAGCCTTGGAGAATTTTCTCCTCAAGCTGCGGGAAGTTCGGTTGGGGATCGACTTCTGGGTAGGGCACCCCGAGACTCTATCGACCCGCTTCGACCTGGCAGCGGCTCGTTTCGGCAGCGCCCGAAGCTCAGTCGTTATCGAGGCCGCTCACGGCCATTTGGTCGAGCCAGAGACTGCGTCGCCCTTGTCAGCCGGCGCCGTCCATGCTTGGTCGTTGTCCGTCGCAGCCGATGTGTCGGCGACGTCATCTGGCAACCAGAGATCGTCGTTCGCGGCCAAGGGGTTGATCATCATCGCCTGGGTCGCGTCGTCAGCGGCTGCTGCTGGAGCTGCTGCTCCGGTGATGCCATCGGTTGCTGCCGAGAGCAGCGGGCGACGTGCCTCGCCGAGGCCACTGGGGACCCGCTCGGTAAGCTCGATGATTTCATTTGCAGCGTCTCGGAGACGGCTGCGTTGAGCGACCAGGAACTGTTCCATGTGGTCGACGTCGGACTCAAGGAAGTCACGCCGAGCCATGAGCGAGTTGACCTCGCCGGCAACCTCGACCTTTTCATCTTCGCTGGCCTTGCGAGCTGCAGCGCGGGCCTCAGCCAGCAACGCTTCTGCGGCTGCGCGGCTGGACTCGACAGTCCCGGCAACTTCGGCTTCAGCTTCGTCGCGGAGGCGCCGGGCTTCGATGCGCGCCTCAGCAATTGCGGTGTCAGCCGTACGTTGCGCAAGCAGCAAAGTGCGGCTGATTGTTTCGGATTGGTCAACGGTCGCTTCAACGGCTGCCTCAGCAGCGCCGGGGCCGCCAGACAGAGAGGTCTCCTGGCTGGTCGCCGATTGGATCGTCTCCGAACTGACATCGGACTGCGACGCAGCAACGTTGGAGAGCTCTTGCAGGCGGGCTACGGCGGCACGCGCACGTGCCTCCATTGCGGCCGACTGGTTTTGCGCCCGCTCAAGTTCATCGGCGACCGAAGCCAAGAAAGACTGCACCTCGTCCGGGTCGAGACCTCGTTTGACAGTCTTAAATTGTGCTGTTCTGACGCGTTGCGGATTCATGTCCATAAAAGATCTCCCTCAGAAGATGCACACCGTCGGAGCGACAGCACTCAATCGTCGTATTCCTCGTACCGCTGCTGCGTGGGCGGCTTGAGCAGATAGACGCCCGTAGCCACTTTCTCCATCGAACCATCCATGGCGTAACAAATGCCACTGGCGAAGTCAATGAGGCGACGAGCAACGCCACGATCAGTTCCTTCGAGGTTCATGATGACCGGTTGGCCATCTTTGAACTTGTCGGCGACTTCTTGCGCCTGATCGAAACGGCGCGGGCGGACGGTGTGCGGTTCCATGGAACCTCCAGGAACGCTGCGCAGCGCGGGTTGCGGTTGCGTTTGCGGTTGCGGTTGCGGTTGTGTGTTCGGGCGAATCTGGACCCCAGAGTCGTTTCTTGCAGCAGATTTGTCGACGCGGGGGCGACGAGCTGCTGCTGATGCGTCGAAATCGCGTGATGGGAAGCTCGGTCGTGACGGCACCGCACCGACGGTCGGCTCGGCGTCTGGGCCGCGCTGACGCTGACTACGTGGGTCGGGCTCACGCGGACCGCGCTGTCGCGGTGGAGGCTCCGGCTCGTCGTAATCGTCGTAATCGACGTAATCGTCGTATGTGTCGTCAGGACCGAGACCCAGGTAGTCCATGGTCCGTTTCCAGATGGGCATGCAATCCTCCTGCTCGCTGGGAGGATAGCTCACACCCTGCGCCAGAGCGCGGACACATCGAGATGGATTTCAGGATCACCGTGCTGGGCGTTGCCCGAAAACCGCGCTACCGATGCGGACTTCAGTCGAACCGCATTCGATCGCAATGTCGAGATCACCCGACATCCCCATCGAACACACTGCAAGACCGTGGTCGTCAACGAGCTCGCGAACAGTCTGGAATGCGGGGCGAACGGCCTTTGACGAACCCTCGGTTGGCCCGACGGTCATCAGCCCTCGGACATCGAGGCCCATCCCACGGGCGCGCTCGAGCAGCATCGGCACGTCGACAGGCCGGCATCCGCCTTTCTGCTCCTCCCCCGTTGCGTTCACCTGCAGCAGGATCTTGCCACCAGGCACTCGCTTGGCCACCTCGTCGATGAGCGAAGCTCGATCAATCGTGGCCCAGACCGTTACGAGGTGCGCGAGCTGACGAACCTTGTTCGACTGCAAGCGGCCAACGAAGTGTACGTCGACGCCAGTGGCTGCGATCGCAGCTTCCTTTGACAGCAGATCTTGCGCATAGTTCTCACCGATCGAACGACAACCTGCTGCAGCCGCCGCCGTGACTGCAGCATCGGAAAACCCTTTGGTCACCGCCATGATCTCGACAGCGTGCGTCCACGTCCGCTCGACTGCGTTGACTCGTTCGCGCACCGCTGCAACGCGATTCGCGACATCGGCGGCGGTGAAGATGCTCACGGTCTCACTCTGTCACATGATTCGATCCATGCCACCAACGCGTGACGGCCTGGGTCGATCCGCGCCCGATGTGAGAACCACTGGTCGGTGCAGCCAGTACAGCCGCCAAAAATAGCTGCTGTGATACCTCGTCGAGCCAATGCTGCCCGCACCGCTGCCGGTGCGTCGAGCGCCGGTTGCCCCTGTTTGGTGCTCGTGGAGATCGCTGCTGGCGAACAGTGGACACCGCTCGCGACCGCGCCAATGTCGTCAGCGGTGAACTCGTAGCAGCAAGGGTGGATAATTGGACCGACGACCGCAAGTGCGACGGCGTCGCCTGCATCCACAACAGCATCGACGGCAGCATCAATGACGCCTGCTGCCAATCCTCGCCAACCAGCATGAACGCCGACGACGAGCCCTGCCGTGCCGAACAGCACGACTGGCGCACAATCAGCTGCCCAGATGGCAATGGGTCGCCCCGTTGGTCCCGAGACAATCACATCCGCAACAGCAGCAACCGGCCACGCATCCGCTGCGGATGCGAGGTGGACGTCGCGCCCGTGGACTTGCTTGACCATTGTCCACCGAGAACTTGTGACAGCCAGCTGTCGAGCATGAAGCGGGCCAGGATGCGCCCGTTCAGGGTGCATGTCACCGTCGATACGTTCCGTCGCCACAGCACGGAGACGAAACAAACCTTCGACGCAATCAATCAGATCAACCGCCATAGCGGCCCTGCACTACTTCAGGAACGAGGGGACGTCGAAGTCGTCGTCGTCGAGCGGATCAGGCTCAGAGTTATCAGCAAAGAGTTCTGTGATCCGAGTCGGCGACGTGCGCAACCCGAGATCGTCACTCGCTCTAGTTGCTTGCAACGCCGATGAGCCCGAAGAAGAATCCTCGACACGGTCAAAACCTGCAGCGATGACGGTGACACGAACTTCATCACCCATCTCGTCATCGATAACCGTACCGAAGATGATGTTGGCGTCTTGGTGAGCAACGCCGTGGATAATCTCGGCGGCAGCATTCATCTCGAACAGACCCATGCTCGACGGGCCGGTAATGTTGAGCAAGACGCCTCGGGCACCATCGATTGCCGATTCGAGCAGCGGGCTCGAAATCGCTGCTTTGGCTGCCGACATGGCACGTTCGTCGCCGCTTGCCTGGCCAATACCCATGAGGGCAGAACCGGCATTGGACAGGATCATTTTGACGTCTGCGAAGTCAGTGTTGATCAGACCTGGCGTAGTGATGAGGCTCGTGATGCCCGACACGCCCTGTAGCAGCACTTCGTCAGCCATTTTGAAAGCATTCAATACGCTGGTCTTGTCATTGGCGACGGTGAGCAGGCGATCGTTCGGGATGACGATCAGCGTGTCGACCTTTTCCTTCAGACGACCAACACCGTTGTCGGCTTGCACCGCACGCTTACGTCCCTCGAACGAGAACGGACGGGTGACGACACCAATAGTCAGTGCACCTGCCTCGCGAGCGATTTCGGCAATGACGGGAGCGGCACCGGTACCGGTACCTCCACCTTCGCCGGCGGTGATGAACACCATGTCGGAGCCCTTGACCATCTCTTCGATCTCGTCTTTGTGTGCTTCAGCTGCCTCGCGACCCACTTCAGGGTCACTGCCAGCGCCAAGGCCTCGAGTGAGATCACGGCCGATGTCAAGCTTGACATCGGCATCGCTCATGAGCAGCGCTTGAGCATCGGTGTTGACGGCGATGAACTCGACGCCCTTCAACCCCGCATCGATCATGCGGTTGACAGCGTTCACGCCACCGCCACCCACGCCGATGACCTTGATCACGGCTAGATAGTTTTGCGGTGCGCCGGCCATCAACGGATCCCTTTGAGTTGCTTCGTCAGGCGAATCATGTCGTTCATCAGTGTGTCATTTCCATGTGTCCGGCTCGGAGCCCGATCGTGCTGATCAAGGCGCCCAGGCGTCGTCGGTTAATCCTGCCAGATTTTGGCAGTTCGAACGGGGACGGTCATAGTACGGTGACTTCGTTGGTCGCCACATTGATCTCCGTCACCACCCCTGCCGGCAGGTCATCGAGTTGATTTTCGAGCCGAACGAGCTTTTCAATCTGATCGCTGTCGCCAATGGCCGAGCCGAATCGTACCCGAATAGGCGTGGTCTGTACTCCCCCCGGGACCGGAGCGAGGATGATGACCAGATCAGCACCGTCGTCGGTCACGTCGATCGTCTGGACACGTGGCCGGATCGTCGGTGTGAGTTTCGTAACGAGCGACGCTGCTGAGGCCGGTCCGATTGGAGCGAATTCGCCAGCTGCCAGGTCGAGCTTGTTCGGGCCACCCAGCAGAACGAACGCCACCGGCTGGCCTTCGATCACGTCGAGCACCCGGCCTTCGTCATCGAGCACCCGGAATCGACCGTCGGTACCGCGCATTGCGGCCACCGGGGTGCGTTCACGAATTTCGATCGTTAGAGAGCCAGGCCACTTCGCCCGGACACGGGCATCTTCCACCCAGGGGATTGCCTCAAGTGCACGTTCAGCAGCTTCGGTGTCGGCAAGGAGGACGGGTGTTCCCTCGAGGTCCGCGATCACCGCGTCGAGGCGATTCTCATCGGTGTACACGTTGCCGCCAATCGACACCTCGTCGATAGCAAACAAACCCGATCCGAGTATTGTCAGCGCCGAAAGCGCCACAAGCGCTGTGGCAACTCCAACGACGACCCACTTCAGCCGACGCAGTCCCATCGCTCGATGAACGGTAATTCGACGCTGCCTCAGGCGCGGTTCGATTCCCGCCATGGCGGCATCCTTGGGTGCAATTGCATCGCCGACGCCGTCGTCATCGATGAAAACAGTTCCTTCAGATCCCATGCCCAGATCGCCGCCGTCGAGATACACCGCATCGGGGAGGTCGTCGCCGCCCCCGATCGCGATAGTCGATCGATCGCCCGACGTCGATCCATAGCGACTGCCTTGTGCTCTGGCCGCAGTCGAAGCGGCCGTCCGAACCGAACTCGATGAGTCCGACGGGCCGGCATCAACGTTGACCGGACGGCCGCGGGCTTCGTCGACCGACAAGGCATCGAGGCTCGCGCCGTCGAAGCCGTCGCCGATCTTGATCGTTCGACGCTCAGACGGCGGCGGGGGCGGCCCCAAATCAAGAGCAGGTCGCAAGCCGTCGGAAGTCACGATCGAGAGCGCGATCACGGCGTCAACCGGCTCAACCTCAGCTGCTGCAGTGTCGTCGTCGTCGATCAGTGCGGCGTTGTCGTCGTCATCGGGATCGATGTCGAAGGCTCGCGAAAGTTCATCGAGCACCGAGTCTTCAGGCCCGACGCGACCGCTGGCCCGCGTGGGCTCACCGACAGGTTTCTTCCATTTAAACATCAGCTGTCAATGCCCGACTCAGAATTCATCGTCGAAACCGATCAGGCGGATCTCGCTACGCAGCCGGTAGCCGGTAGAGCGCTCGACCTCGGCACGGACATGACGCATCAAGTCGCGAACATCGTTCGCTGTACCGTCTTCGTCGGCCTGGATGAAGTTGGCGTGTTTGTCGGACACGGTGGCTGTGCCACGACGCAGCCCGCGCATGCCAGCGGCGTCGATCAGTGCCCCACAGGTCACTTCGCCCGGAACCGGATTAACAAAGACCGATCCGGCATTCTGCCCACCGGGCTGGTTGGCCCGACGCCATTGCACGATTTCGCTCAGCTCGGCCTCAGCCGATGCTCGGTCGCCGTGCACCAACTGCAATGTCGCGTCAAGGACGAGTTCGGTGCTGACCAGGCCACTGCCGCGAAATCGGAGCCCTAAGGCGTCTGCACTCACGGACCGAACGATGCCAGCTTCGGCGTCGCCGGTCAGGTCACCCCGGGCATCGGAGATGTCGGCGATCGTCACAGAAACGAGCGCTGCCGACATGTCCGAGCCGTGGCCACCCGCGTTCATCCGCACCGCGCCGCCGACTGAGCCAGGGACGCCAACTGCCCACTCGAACCCGGTGAGCCCAGCGGCTGCCGTGCGCCGAGCCAGCACCGGCAGCAAAATACTGCTTCCAGCCGTAACCGCGGCCGATGACTCATCGATGTCGATCGAACCAGTGATGGCAGATGCCGAGACGGCGATGCCATGGAAGCCCGAGTCGGCAACGAGCAGGTTCGAGCCGCGCCCGACGACGAGCACCGGGAGGCCTGATGCTGCAACAGCCTTGGCCAGCAGGACAAGGTCAACCCGTGATCGAAGGCTGACGAAAACGTCGGCCGCACCGCCGACGCGGTAGGTGGTCAGCGGACCGATCGGTACGTCTCGCTGTGCGAGGTCTCCCAGCTCAGTGAGTGCCCGCTCAACCGCGGCGGACATCGAGTACCTCTGACGGGAACGATGCGATGTCGCCACAACCCATCGAAATCACTACGTCGCCGCCCCGGGCTTCTCGTGCCACGTAGTCGACCAGATCACTCCGGTTGGGAAGCCACACGACACGTTTGTCGGGGTTGGCCTCGGTCACAGCGTTGACAATGAGCTTGCCGGTGACACCAGGAATCGGTGTTGTACCAGATGCGTAAATGTCGGTCAGTACGACAAGGTCGGCCTGACCGAATGCGTCGGCGTAGTCGCGCCAGATCTCAGAAATACGGTTGAATCGGTTGGGTTGAAACACCGCGATAATCCTGTTCCACCCGTCACCGCTGTCTCGTGCCCCGGTCAGAACCGAGTCGATTTCGGTCGGCAGGTGGGCGTAGTCATCGACGAAGGTCGCGCCACCATCGACACCTCGGACGTCGAATCGCCGAGCGACCCCGCCAAACTTGGCCAACGCATCGGCGATGTCTGGGAAGCCCACGCCAATTTCAAGCGCCATCGTCGTGGCCGCGAGCGCATTCCTGACGTTGTACACGCCGCGCATCGGCAAGCTGATCTCGCCGAGACGGACCATCCCACCGGCTTGCCGCCGCTCAACACCGAAGGTAAACGATCCGTCGGTCGCCAGCACATCGACTGCGCGCACGTCGGCGTCGTCACCGAGGCCGAACGTGACGCCGCCGTGCACGCCTGCGAGCCGCCGCGTGACCGGGTCGTCAGCGTTCAGGACCTTGGGCCCAGCGATCTGACCGAGGTATGTATCGAAACTGTCGACGATGGCCTCGAACGTGCCGTAGTGGTCGAGGTGATCGACTTCGATGTTCGTGATAATTGAGCCATGCAAGGGCAGTTCAAGGTGCGTGCCATCGCTCTCGTCAGCTTCGACAACCAGCCATTCGCCACCGGACCAATGTGCCCCGGTCCCGACATCCGTGACGTCACCACCGACGATGAAACTCGGACGAAGCCGCCCCTGCGCCAGGATCAGCATCAGCATCGACGTCGTGGTGGTCTTGCCGTGCGTGCCTGCCACAGCCAACGACTTCGCACGAGCGCAGATCGACGCGAGCATCCCGGCACGGCGGAGCACAGTGATGCCCGTCTTTCTCGCCTCGTCGAGTTCGATGTTGTGGGCCGGGATCGCGGTCGACGCCGTGACTGCGTCGACGCCACGGACATACGCTCGGTCGTGCCCGACGTGCACGACGGCACGCGCCGCCCGGACACGTTCGAGCACCGGATGTTCGCGGAGGTCGCTGCCCGACACGTCATGGCCCATCTCAGCCAAAGCAATACCGATTGCGCTCATCCCCGGGCCCCCGATACCGACGACGTGCAGCCGATGCGGGATCGACAGATCGAGCGGCGCTACCGGAGCCCACACCGCCGGAGCGGCCGAAGATGGACTCTGGTCGAACGAGTTGTCGGTCGAGTTCACGATGCTGAAGATGTTAGAGCCACGCGCTCGATCAACACTGCCAATGCGCCAGATCGATGGACGTCACCGCGTGCGGAAGCCGCTTCACTCAATTGTTTCAGCGCGGCATCGTCGCTACGAAGACGCTCAATTTCGGCGCCGAGGTGGCCGAGGTCTGATTCGGGCAACAGCACTGCAGCACCGGAATCCGTCAGCCAGCCGACATTGTCGGTCTGGTGGTCTTCGGCAGCGTTTGCCCACGGAACAAGAATCGCCGGGGTCCCGGTGACAGCTACCTCATGTACGGTGCTCGCACCACCGCGGCCGATCAACAAATCAGCCGCTTCGTAGACCGACGGCATGTCCTCTTCGTAACCAATCAATTGGTGCTGGACACCGAGTCCATTGGCATCGCCAGATCCGACCTGGTCGATTCCGTCGATGAACCGTTCTCCAGCAGCCTGACGGACAGCCAACCCGTTGTCGTCTGCGTGGTCGGCGAGGTACTGCGCAATGACGCCGTTGAGCACGCCCGATCCTTGCGAGCCGCCCATGACAGCGACGAGGAATCGGTCGGGTCCGACCCCAAGTCGCTCGCGAGCCGCCGCACGCCCAGCCGCGCGATCGACGTCGAAGATTGCTTGCCGGACCGGCGCCCCGGTCACTTCGGCGCGCTGCAGTGGGGAGTTCTCGAACGCCACTGCGCACGCGACGGCGCGCTTGGCAGACAGTCGGCTGGCCCGCCCGGGTGTTCGGTCGAAGGAGACGACGACGACGGGAATCTTCAATCGTCGAGCCGCGAATACGGACGGCATGCTGGCGTAGCCGCCAACTGAGACGACTACTGCGGGCCGATCATGGCGGAACGTTTTGACAGCCTGCCGGGTTGCCTTGATCATCTTCGGGACAAAGCCGAGGTTGCGACGACTCAGGCTGCGTTGGAGGCCGACTACGTCGTAGAAGACAGAGGGGAATGGGGTGTTCGGCAGAAGCCGCGTTTCTATCCCGCGCTGACATCCGGCGTACAGAATTTCGTCGAAGCTGTGGCCGCGATCGACGAGCGCTTCGGCGACAGCGAGAGCCGGCAGCACATGGCCAGCAGTCCCTCCACCAGTGACGACAGCGAACACGCTCATGTCAGGCTCGGGTAGCTCGTCGGGCGACGCTCAGCAACAGTCCAGCAGCAAACATGCTGACGAACAGCGAACTCCCGCCGGCCGAAAAAAACGGCAGAGTGAGGCCGGTCACTGGCATCACGCCGGTGACGCCACCGAGGTTAATGATCGCCTGCACGCCGAACCACGCCGAGATACCGCCAGCCAGCAGCATGCCGAACCGGTCAGGTGCAGCGAGCGCGGCTTGGACACCAAAGGCCACGAGAACAATGAAGCCACCGATCACTGCGGCGGTGCCGATCATCCCAAGTTCGTCAGCAATGATCGAAAAGATGAAGTCGCTGTGGGCGTACGGCAGGTACCCGAGCTTGGTGCGGCTGCCTCCAATACCAGAACCGGTGAGTCCACCGTTGGCGATACTCACGAGCCCTTGGTACACCTGGTAGGACTCAAATTCTTTGTGCCCTTCGATATCCATGAAGGCGGTGAAGCGGCTGAGTCGACGAGCGTCCGACACGACGAATCCGATCGTTGCCACGACAGCAGTAAGCGTGAGCCCAACGAGGGGCTTCATCGGCACGCCCGAGATCCACGCCACGCTCAACACGATCGCCCCAAGGACGATGGCGGACCCGAGATCGCCCTGGACGAGGCTCAACGCCGCAGCCCCTCCAGCGAGTGCAGCGATGGGGTAGATGGTCTTGCGACGGTCGCCAAGCTCGGTGGCGCGAACCGTGAGCAGGCTTGCTGCGGCAATGACGACGACCAGCTTGAGGAACTCGGACGGCTGCACAGAGAGGCCACTGAACTGAATCCAAGAGTGTGCTCCGTTGACCGGGGTGCCGAGACCCGGAGCGAACGGCGCGGCCATTGCCGCAGTCCCGAGGACGAGCAGCGGGATGGTGAGCGGCTTCCAGATTGTGTATGGAACCTGCGTCGCAAAGATCATGCCAATGAGGCCCAGGCCCGCCCATAACGCCTGCTTCGAGAACACTGCGTACGGCGAGTTGCCGACGTTGGCTTGCGTGACTGCCGATGCGGAAAGCACCATGACAAGACCGAGCACGACGAACACGAGGACCACGCCGGCAATCACGTAGAAGGTCCCTGGCGGCGGACCAAGTTTCCGTTTGGAGCCGGCAGCAGCGCGCATGGACAAACCGAGCTTGCTGATAGGGCCGAACTGGTCGACAGGACCAGCCGCTGCGTGGACTGGACGCAGCGATGTCGGCCGCTCCCCGCGGACGCCGTGGGCGCGTCCCCCCGTCGGGCGACTCCTGGTGGAGCGAGCGGGAGGCTTGCGAACCGGGACCTTGCGTCGATCCGGGCTGCTTGCTGCTGCGGTCCGGCCGGCTGGGGCGCCGGCCGCACGTCGGTCGAGCGTGGCACGACGACGGTCGGCGACTGTCAATATGGATGTCAACCTGAGACTCCCTGCAGTTGCGGTTCGGCAAGTTGAGCGAAGAGCGTGCGGAACGCCTCGCCGCGTTCTTCAAAATTGGCGAACTGATCAAGGCTGGCGCACCCCGGCGACAAAAGAACAGTGTCGCCAGGCCCAGCCCAGATGGCCGCCCTCGCGACGGCGCGCTCGAGCGTGCCGGCCGACTCGACTCTGGCGACACTGGAGAAAACATTGACGATCGTCGACGCCGTCGTGCCGATGGCGAGCACCCCGATGCAGCGCCACGCCTCGTCCGCCATCGACGACAGATCGACGCCCTTGTCGGCGCCGCCAGCGATGAGGACAATGTTCTCGAACGAGCGGATAGCCGCCGATGCAGCGTGTGGCGTGGTCGCCTTCGAGTCGTTCAGCCAGTCGGCCCCGTTGTGGCTCCCAAGCCGTTCGAGACGGTGCGGTGGGCCGACGAAGGCAGCGAGCGCTCGTTCGATCGCGTCGGCGTCTGCGAGGCCGGTCTCGAGAACGAGCGCCGAGGCAGCGAGTGCGTTGGTGATGTCGTGCGGCAGTGTCCGGCGCAATGACGCAATCGGAGCGATCGTTCCCAGCGGCCCGATAAGGCGGCCGCCTTCCGACCGGTAGTCCCCCACCGCCAGCCCAAAACTCATCGTCCGGCCGGGCGCCGTGGCGAGGTAACCCATGACGACAGCATCGGTTGCCAGGCCTATGACAACGTCGCCGGGTTGTTGGTTCGCGAATACCTGGGCCTTGGCTATCTCGTAGGACGCCATTGACGTGTGCCAGTTGAGATGGTCTGGTTGCACGTTCAGCCAGGCGCCGGCGCCGGCGCGGAACGTCGGCGTGAAGGCGAGGCGGAAGCTCGAGCATTCGACGACGAAAGCGTCGTACATCTCGCTGCCGTCATCCTGACGTGCGTCGATCGCGTCGACGAGCGGCGTGTCGGTGTTGCCAGCGTCGACCGAACGCACGCCTGCAGCTTCGAGCATTGCGACGGTGAGCTTGGTGGTTGACGTCTTGCCGTCCGTCCCCGTGACAGCAAGCATCGGGCGCGGGCCTCCGGGCCGTTCTTGTTCCCACCGATAGGCCAGCTCGATCTCCGACGCAATGTCGAGGCCAAGTTGCTGCGCTGCGACGATGATCGGGTGGTGTTCCGGGACCCCCGGTGCAGGGCACAGCAGGGTGCACCCGTCAAGCAACTGCTCGATCGACGCCTGTGCAGCATCGATCAATTCGACGCCGAGTTCGGCGGCCAAGGCGCGCCGGGCACCGGTGATTGTGTCATCAGCGACCTTGACCGCGACGCCGTGTCGCAGCAGTGCACGGACGGTCGACTCGCCAGCAACAGCGAGGCCGTAGACGAGTGCTGTCACAAGCCGACTGCCACGTTGGTGAAGTCAGCGATAAAGATGGCGACTGCTGTGGCAATCGAAATCCCAGCCAGCAACCAAAAGCGGATGATGACGGTGGTCTCAGGCCATCCGAGCAGTTCGAAGTGGTGGTGAATCGGCGACATGCGGAACAGGCGCTTGGTCCGTCCAGAAGCCTTGAAAACCCCCATTTGAATGGCGACCGAACCGGCCTCCATCACGTTGATGCCACAGATCAAGATGATGAGGAGATGAGTATTCGTCGTTAACGCGAGGAATGCGAGTGCGGAACCAATGGCGAGGGCACCGACGTCACCCATGAAAATCTTGGCCGGCGCAGCATTCCACCAGAGAAACCCAAGGCAGCCACCCGCAAACGCCGCTGCGAAGACACCCATGTCGAGCGGGTTCACAGCCATGTCGTACACGTCTGGGTTACGGAAAAGCCAGTAGCCGATCAAGGCGAAGGCGCCGAAGCCCATCAACGCCGAACCCGCCGCGAGGCCGTCGAGGCCATCAGTGACGTTGACGGCGTTCGTCGTAGCCCAGATGATGAGGCCGGCCCACACCACCCACACGATGGTGGGGACTTCGATGCCGATCTCAGGGCGGGTGACCGAAATCGTCTCGGAGATGCCCGTGGCGACCACCAGGAGCCACGCCATCGCAAAACTCATGAGCATCGTGATGTAGTTCTTTTGCTTCCAGAAGATGCCTCGGTTGTGACCTTTGCGGACCTTGATGTAGTCGTCAAGGAAACCCATCGCTGCCAGCAGCAGCACCCCGGCCCAAACAATTAGGGTCTGGTTTGAGAAGGCGAGGTCACGAACGTGGGCTGCGACCCAACCGATAAATGCAGCACCCACAATGGCGATGCCGCCCATCGTTGGGGTGCCCTGCTTCATCATGTGGTGCTCGGGGCCACGATCCTCCTTGCCGAGGATCGGCTGACCCTGGCCGCGCGTTCGGAAGAAGATGATCAGGTAGCGGGTGCCGAAGAGCGACACCAATGTCGAGACCGCCGTAGCGATCATGAGAGCGATCATCAAGAACTACTTTCCATGAACGACCGGGCCATTGCCCGGTCGTCGAACTCGACGACCCTGTCGCCGAGATCCTGAGTCTTTTCGTGGCCCTTGCCCGCGATGACAACGATGTCTCCACTGCACGCCAGGTTCAGGGCATCTCCGATGGCGGATTGCCGATCGGGGTTCACCGTGACCCTGTCACGGTAGTTGCTGGGGACCCCGACCACGACATCAGTAATGATCTTCATTGGCTCCTCAGATCGCGGATTGTCGGAGGTCACGATCACTCGGTCGGCGGCTCCGGCCGCCACCGCGCCCATCTCCGAACGTTTGCCATGGTCGCGGTCGCCGCCGCAGCCGAACACGATAATCACGGATGCCGATTCCTCGACGACGGCGCGTGCCGCAGCGATCACTTCGGCGAGACCGTCTGGGGTGTGGGCGTAGTCGACGACGACGGAAAAACCGCCGTCGACGCCAGCGGGCCAGGCAACTGTTTCAAAGCGTCCCGGGACGGCGCCGAGTTGCGCGAGTCCAGTAATAATGTCGTCGAGCGGGACACCGACTTCAGTTGCCGTGACAACGGCAGCCAACGAGTTGCAGACGTTGAACGCCCCGCCGATTCCAACATGAATCCGACGTCCGCTCCACTCGTAGCTGAGTGACGTTGCGGAGACCTCCACGTCGGTCAGTTCAGCCGCCGAATAGGTGACGACTCGCATCGACGGCCCGTCGTTGCCCGCGATCACATCGGAGAGTAACCGGCCATGCGTGTCGTCGAGGTTGATCACGGCGAGCGGTGCAAAGCGAATGTCGAACAACGATGCCTTCGCTCGGAAATAGTCCTCGGGCGTTCCGTGGAGGTCGAGGTGATCGTGTCCGAAGTTAGTGAACACGACGGCATCAAAGTGGGTTCCATCAACGCGATGCAGTGTCAGTGCGTGGGACGACACTTCGACCACCGCTGCCGAGCAGCCGTCAGCAACGAACTCGGCGAGGCGCTGTTGGAGTTCTGGGGCCTCAGGGGTGGTGCGGGGTCCGTTCAGCGTCCCGATCACGCCGACTCGTTGACCGTGTGCGATGAAGATTGCCTCGAGCATCAGGCTCGTCGTCGTCTTGCCATTGGTGCCGGTGATGCCCACGGTTGTCATGTGAGTACTCGGGGCACCCATGAGCGAAGCGGCGATCGGTCCGAGCCGGAGCCGAGTGTCGTCGACAATCAGTTGAGCGACGCCACTGACCCTTGTTCCGTCAAGCCGGCGGTCGACGAGAAGCGCCGCAGCCCCTGCCTCCACTGCTGTCGCAGCAAAGTCGTGTCCGTCGACGCGTTCGCCGCGCAGACACGCGAACAACGATCCGCTGCCAACTGCATGGGAGTCATGCGTGACAGTGGAAATCTGCGTTGCTCCGTCCCCATCGACCTCCGCGATTGCACCCCCAGACAGGTCGGCGAGCATGGCGGCAAGCGAGGCAAGTGTGTGCGTGCTTGTCACTCCGGACATCCCGTGCTGCCGGGTGCCGGCTGAATATTGCGCTCATGCAGAAGCGTTGGAACGAGGGCTGCGAATACCGGCGCTGCGGCGGTGCCACCGAACCGATCGTTCGTGCCTGCCGGCGGTTCGTCCACCGACACCAGAACCGTGATCTGCGGGTCGTTGGCCGGAAAAAATCCGACGAAGCTTGCGTAGTAGATGCGATCGCCATCTTCGTTGTAGTACGTGCCGTTGTCGGCAGCCTTAAACGCCGTACCGGTCTTGCCAGCAACGGGGATGTTGTCGACTTGCGCCTTTGTGGCCGTGCCTTCGCAGACCACTCGCTGCATCATTGCTGCAGTCTGAGTGGCGGCTTGTTCTGAAACCACGCGGTGCGACTCGGAGCCAGACATCGGCGTCTGCTTGCCTTCCGGTCCGACAGTCGCCTTGACCAGCTTCGGGGCCACATACATGCCGCCGTTCGCAATGACGTTGACCGCTGCGACGAGTTGGAGTGAGGTGCTCGACATGCCCTGGCCGTACGCAACCGTCACTCGTTCAGAGCCCCACAGTTCGTCAACGTCCTTGAGGAGACCGGGCGATTCACCGGGAAAGTCGAGCGCGGTCTTGGAACCAAGACCGAAGGCGGTCATGTAGTCGTAGTGCTGGTAGCGACCGAGTTCCTGCTGCACCATGATCGTTCCAATGTTCGACGACTCGGTGAGAATGTCGGATACCGACATCTCCTCGTCGGGATGCTCGTGGGAGTCCTTGAGCAGGTCGTCGGCGTACTGTTTGCGCCACGGCACGGTGAAGTTCGTCTCCGGAGTGACGACTCCGGCATCAAGCGCGCCGGCAATCGTGATGACCTTGGCCACCGAGCCCGGCTCGTAGGCATCAACAGCAGCGAAATTGCCATTGGTCACGCTGTACTCACCGCTTTGATCGTCGCGGCGAACCGACGCGAGTCCAAGGATTTCACCGGTCTTCGTTTCGAGAGCTACGACCGTGCCGCCCTTGGCCTGAATGCGTTCGAGCTGTTCGAGCAGCACCTGCTCGGTGGCGAACTGGATTGAACGATCGATTGTCAACACGAGGTCGTTGCCGGCGACCGGGGCCTGAGTGATCGATTCGGAACCAGCGATTGTCCGCTGCCTTGGGTCAACTTCGCGGGTCATCGAGCCACCCGTGCCGGTCATGGTTTCGTCGTACTGCTTCTCGAGACCAGCAATCCCGACACCATCGATGTTGGTTCGGCCGAGCACGCTGCGCCCGGTGTCGCCACCCGGCATCTCTCGACGCGACTCATCGTCGACGTTGACACCAGCATGGCCAAGTGAGCGGATGAAGTCGCCAGCGTTGGCATCGACCTGCCGAGCAACGTAGACGAAACCTCGATCCTTGCTCTCGACTTCGCTCAGCAGCGATGCGACCTTTTCGTCGCTCAGGTCGAGCAACGTGTCGAGGTCCTGGACAACGATTTCACCGTCGACGAGTAGTTTCGGGTTGATCGAGATCGATGCTGCTGGCACCGACATCGCCAGTTCGTTGCCGTGCCGATCGAACATCGTACCGCGCTGCGCGGGGAGCGAATAGGTGCGCGTCCACTGGTCGGCGCCAGCAGACTGGAGCGAGTCGGCTTCCTTAGTCTGGAGGTAGGCGACGCGCCCGATGATGGCGAGCAATACCACAGCGATAGCCACGAGGGCGATGCGAAGACGGCGCAGGGGCGAGGCAACACCACGTTGCCTGGCTCGTTTCCCCGGTGACGGAGCTGAAACCGTGCGGCGGTTCCGCTGGCCGTCACGCGCTGCAGAGCGCTTATTGGATTCGGCCGCCTTGCGCTTCGTCGGGGCGGCGGGCGAACGGCGAGCGGTACCAGCGGCGGCGCGGCTCGATGTCGCTGTGCCGCGCACCGGTGTCTGCGATGAGGATTGCCGCGGAGATGCAGCGCGCTGCGCTGTTGCCGAGTTCGCTGTTCGACTCGCTGTTCGACTCGAAGACGAACGTTGGCCGGCGGCGGCCCGCTGTTGCGGAGCCGCGACGTTATGACGACCTGGCTTTCGATCGGACGTGCGAGGTGAATGCGAGCGCGTTGCCATCGTGGTCCCTAGGGCTGGCCCGCTGAGACGCGCTTGACATCGCTGAACTGTTCGAGTGGATCAGTGTCGATGATCAGCTGCCGTGAGGCTTCGTCAATGACCCCGGAGACGGCGAGCTGGCGTGCGGTGGCCCAGTTGTCGAGTTCGACGAACGTACTGGCCTCCCCCCGAACCATGCCGAGATCGCCTGCCGCGCCGGCAAGCCGGACTGGCGAACGCAGTTCGGCGCGCCGGTAGCGGAGCTCGTCAAACCGTTCACGTTCGTCATTGACGGACCGCTCAAGCTTGCCGATCTTCAACTGGCGTTCGGCGAGCTGCGTGTGGAACACCGCAGCACCAAGCATGCCGGCGAGGACGACCAGAAGCGCGAAGCCGCCGAGGACGGCTGGCCAGCGTCGACCGCGGCTTGCAGCCAGCGTCAGGGCGGGCTTCTTCGACTGTTCGGCACCAGAGGCAACGCTGGTGACTGTCGATTGCTTGCGGAGCGGGGCAGCCATCAGTACTCAAGCCCGCTCGGGTCCTCTGAGCCAACGGGAAGGCCATCCGACTTGCGAACGGCTTCGATGCGCTCGACGACGCGGAGACGGGCCGATACGGCCCGGCGATTCGCGGCGCGCTCTTCGTCCGAGGCGCGCTTTGGAACGCCGCGAACGAGGCGGACTGTCTGGATTGCACCGCAAACACACGGAAGATCATGGGGGCAGTCGCAGGCGCCGGCGGCAACGGCGAACCGCTCCTTGACAATACGGTCTTCGCCCGAGTGGTACGACAGCACGGCGATGCGGCCTCCGGGGACGGTGTGTTCGACGGCCTGGTCTAGCGCATCGGGGAGCACATCGAGTTCGCCATTGACCTCGATCCGAATCGCCTGAAAGGTGCGCTTGGCAGGGTGTCCGCCGGTGCGGCGGGCCGGTGCCGGGATCGAACTCGTCACGACTTCGGCCAGTTCGGCCGTGGTGGCAATTGGACGTGCCGCAACGATGGCTCTTGAGATGCGCTTAAAGAAGCGCTCGTCGCCGTACTTCTTGATGACGGTGCCGAGTTCGTACTCGTCGTACCCGTTGACGACGTCGGATGCCGACCACTGCTGGTCGCCGTTCATCCGCATGTCGAGCGGACCGTCGTGGCGGTACGAAAAACCGCGATCGCCGCGATCGAGCTGCGGCGACGATACGCCGAGGTCGAACAGTGCGCCACTGATACCGGTCACGTCATGATCGGCAAGTGCCTCAGAAAATTCGTTAAACCGACGGCGGCTCGTGCGGAGGCGATGGCGCTGCGTGTCGAGTCGAGTCATCGCTGCAGCGAGGGCGTCGGCGTCTTGGTCGATCCCGAGGATGTCGAGGTGCGGATGGGCATCCAAGATGGCTTCGGCATGGCCGCCGCCGCCGAGCGTTGCATCGACGAGGGTCCCGGCTGGGACATCGGCGAACAACTTTGTGATCTCGGCAAGCATCACCGGTTGATGGTTGAAGGCTTCAACTGCGCTCATTGCTGTGCTCCGGTGGCGATCGTGTCGCCGGTCAGTTCGTCGGTGCCCTGGGCGCGATGCACCTCGTAGGCGGCGGGTTCCCAGATTTCGATGTGGTCAAGGTTGCCGAGGACGACAATCGCCGAGTGCGATTCGACGCCCGCATAGATGCGCAATTCGGGCGAGATCGTGACGCGCCCTTGCTTGTCGATCGATGCCTCGCTTGCCGATGCAGCGAACGCCCGCTGGCGGTCACGGCTGGCCTCGCCGCGCTTCACGCGGGCAATCAGGTCGGTGGCTTCGTCGTTAAAGGCCTCGACGCTGCGAATGCTGATGCAACGGTCTTCGCCAGAGAACAGGTAACAGAGATCGCCGAGGGGATGCCGAAAGGTCGGTGGCAATGCCACACGTCCCCGCTCGTCGAGCTGTCGCTCGTGCATCCCGACAAACACCGGCTGCGTCTCGTTCCTGCTGCTCTCCCCCGGGATGGGCCTGTTCACGCTGGGGAACGAGGGAGAAATCCCCAGCAATCCCCATTCTTACCCCAAGAGGCCCATCCGTCAACCAAAACTCCCCATTTTGCCCCTTTTCGTCAGTCCCGGTCTCCCTCAGGCGATGAGACTTCCATCGCCTCACCCAGCCCGCAGCTCACGGCACAACCCAGACTTGACCCTCGGCCCTATGTAGCCCAAACCTGGTGCAACGGTGCCCTTCGACCGCAGCCGAGCGGACCCCAGCAAACAATGCGCGGGCAGCACAGCAACTGACAGCGACACGGACGAAGTCCTGCCTGGAGCGCTCCAAAAAGAAATTTGGCTAGTGCAAGCCGGAAGCCGGAGTCACGCGCTTAGAAATGAGTGAGATGTTGCAGGATGTCTTCTGAACGCAGAGCCGGCAGGGTCGCAATAGGCGACAGCGCCGCCGAGTCGATGCCATCGAGCAACGGGAACAAACCCACCAGTGCAGCCAACTCGACCTCGTGATACCAGCAGCACTGGAGGCGCAGGGCGGCCCGAGTGCGCCGCTGGCTGATCCCCAAAAGCTTTCGCCCATCGAGCAGGACTTCACCTGGGCCGATGCCATCGAAGCACACCAAATTCGACCATTCCGTACGAACCATCGACTTATCGTTGACTGTCAGTGATTCCATCACGCCGGCCGCACGACAGGCTGCAGCGAACCGCTCCCCCAGCCAGACCATTGGTGCGTGAACATCCTGAGCCCAGCCGGGAGCACCGGTGGGGATGATCACGTCGAACCATGTGGCCTGGGCAGGCATGAGCAGAACAGCGCCGCCGCCGCTCCGTCGTCGCACGATGTCGATGCCTCGCCGTTTGCATTCGTCGACGTTGACAATCGAAAGGTCACGCTGAGTCGAGCCAAGCACGAGTGCCGGACCGGCGACGTGGTTCACCCAGATTTGGGCACTCGCAGGCTCAGGAATGGAGCGGGCGTGGAAGTGAGCTGCCGACTCGCGGAAGTCGAGCCGCTCGAACATGGATTGAGTATGCCGCTCAGGAAGCAACCGACAGGTACGGCCGCCAGGTGTCGGGCATCGAGCTCACCGACACGACAATCCACGACGTCGAGCGGGGTACTCGACACGGTCGAACGAGTTCCATTCCCGCCTCCTCAGGCGTGCGATCACGTTTGGTGCGGTTGCACGGAGTGCACGCCGCTGCGACGTTCTCCCAGGTGTGCGGGCCGCCCCTGGAGCGAGGGAAGACGTGGTCGATCGAGTCGGCGTGGCCACCGCAGTATTGGCAACGGTGTTCATCTCGGACGAAAATTCCGCGGCGTGACATCGACGAGCGCCTGACATACGGCACCTTCACCATGTAGCGCAGACGGATGACCGACGGCTGAGCGATGTTGAACGACTCGGAGCGCAGGACAATGCCATCATCTTCGAGCATCTCGGCCTTCTGAGCAAGCACAAGGCACGTGGCGCGCCGTGACGACACGACAGACAGCGGCTCATAACTGGCATTGAGAACGAGAGCGCTGTGCATCGGCGGAACCTAACGAAGGGGCCCGTCGTGGAACGCAGGAGTTATTCGCCGGATCAGCGCCCTGGCGTTCATTGCGGCCGATCCCATTGACGACACCATTGCAGGTATTTCACCACATCACCTGGCTCAGGTCGGTGTGTGGCATCGCCGTACTGAGTAATCAGTCGGAATTCGAGGTACTCCCCCGACGGCACCGGCAGGAAGGGCTTGCGTTTCCACCAGCCAGGGGGCGCGGTTCGCCGCGCCTGACGAAGCGCTGTCAGCCAGAGTTCCGGGTGCCGGACGACCGACAGCGCAGCGCGGATCACTTCGTCGGGGCTGGCGGCCTGGGCTCTTTGGGGAGCCCCAAGATCATCTCGCCGATGATGTTGCGCTGGATCTGTGACGAGCCGGCGTAGATCGTGCCGGCGCGAGCGTTGAGGAACGTGCCGATCCACGACGACGGGTCATTCAGCGCACCGGAGTCGTCGGAGCCGAACGAGGATGGCGGCTTGCGGCCTTCCCAATGCAGGGCGTCGGCGCCCAGAATATCCATGGCCAGTTCGGTGACAACTTTGTGGTACTCGCTCCACTGAAGCTTGCCGATTGCGGCGTCGGGGCCAGGGTGGTGGCCAGCAAGGAACTGCGTGAGCACACGCTGGCCGAGGAAGCCCATGATCTGAACTTTCGAGTAGCACCATGCAAGCTTTTGACGGATGACCGGGTCATTGGCGACGCCGCGATCTTGAGCCATCTGAAGCAGGCGGGCAAACTCGCCCTTAAAGTGAATCGGACCGGTTGCTGCAGCTTCGCCACGTTCGTAGCCGAGCAGCGACATGGCCACGGCCCAACCGTTGTTGACGCCACCAATAACGTTGTCTTTCGGGACACGTGCGTCGGTGTAAAAGACCTCGTTGAACTCACTGTCGCCCGAGATCATCTTGATCGGACGAACTTCGATACCCGGCTGGTCCATCGGGACGAGCAGGAACGAGATGCCCTTGTGCTTCGGCGAATCGGGATCGGTCCGGGCGAGCGTGAAGATGTGATCAGCGAGGTGGCCTGCAGAGGTCCAGATTTTCTGGCCGTTAAGAATCCACTCGTCTCCATCGAGTTCGGCACGGAGGCCGACATTGCCGAGGTCGGATCCGGCGTCCGGCTCGGAGTAACCCTGACACCAGGTGTCCTCGCCCTTCAGCAGGCGGGGGAGGTAGTGCGCTTTCTGCTCGTCGGTGCCCCATACGAGAATCGTGTTGCCGAGCATCTGGATGCTGAATGCGTCATTCGGGCCACCGGTCGGCACACCCGCCTTGGCAAACTCTTCGGCCAGGATGACCTGCTCGGTCGAAGAAAGACCCGCGCCACCGAACTCCTTCGGCCAGCCCGGTGCCAAATAGTTAGCTTCATACAGCGTGTTGCGCCATTCACCGACGAATGTTTCGAGCGCTTCACCTTCGAGGCGGCCGATGCCCTCCCAATTGGAAGGAAGTTTCTCGGCGAGAAACGCCTGGACCTTTTCACGGTAGGCCTCGGCGTCTGCGGTATAAGTCGGATCCATTTCGGGAACGTTAATCGGTGGCGGTTACCGCGCAGTAACCGAGCGGCAATTCCGTGCACCGATTCTCCCCCGTACGAGAAACAGCCGCAATCAGGCCAATAGTCAGTTGAGAGCGAGTGAGGCAGCCGCAATCAGCGGCCAGATTCGTTCGTGAGGCTCGATGATTTTGAGGCCTTGCAACGACCTCAGTCGGGATCGGACAGCGAGTTCACGGTGGAACGCTTCGAGTATCGGATCGCCGAGTACGTCGATCACGTTGCCAGAAAGAAAAACCGTGGTGACGTCAAGCGTTGCGCACATCGAAGCAACAGCGCGAGCGAGCATAATCCCTGTACGTTCCACCATTGGTTGGGTGACTCGCCCCAGTGGGCGGTTGAACTCAGCTTCGAGCGCCGTCGACGACACGTATGCCTCGAGGCATCCAAATGCTCCGCAGCGGCATCGCTTGCCACCGGGTTCGACGTTGACATGTGCAATCGATGCCGCATTGCCGTGCGCGCCGGAGAGGCGGACCCCGTCGATCACACAGCCGGACTCGACGGTCGTGTCAATCCGGAGGCTGAGGTAGCTGGGCACGCCTCGGGCTTCACCGATCCACCGCTCGGCCTCGGTGGCTGCCCCGCCTGCCGAATCGAGTTCGACCTCGAGACCCGTGAGCCGTTCGAGGTGTTCGCGCAGCGCAAAGTTAGTCCAGGCCGGTACCAGCGGTGGCGAAACCGTTCCGGCGCGAGTGTCGACGGCCCCAACACAACTCGCACCAACCGCACGCGGCCGAGGCAAGCCGGGCGGCGCCGCAGCAATAATCCGTCGGATCAACTGCTCCAGCGTGCGCCACACGTCGCGAGTCGGGGTCGTGACACGGTCACGGAGCAACAGTTCACCGTTGGCGTCGACGAGCCCAGCAGCAAGCCGGCTCGGTTCGATGGCTACAGCCAAAACGTGCGCGATCGACCCTCCAGCAGACGCCAACTCGGTGTCGGTGTGGCCTGCCGGGAAACTCATGAACACGAACGTAGCGCCGACTACTCCGAGGCATCGTTTGCATCTACCATTCTGCATGTGCAGATCGATGTTGACGCAGAGGGAACGCCAACACGTGAGTCGGGTGGGGGTCTCAGTACCGATGCTGCAGAGCCAACGAGTCAGATCTTCAATCAACGCCCAGATGCTGCATCGAACGCAGCGAGTCGGAGCTTTGCAAGTTTGTTCGATGCAATCGTCGCAAATATCGAGCAGGTCATTCACGGCAAGACTGAAGCCGTCGAATTGGCCATCATGTGCATGCTCGCCGAAGGTCACCTGCTGATTGAGGACGTGCCCGGTGTCGGTAAGACAAGCCTGGCAAAGGCCCTGTCGGGGTCCGTCGATTGTTCGTGGAAACGTGTGCAGTTCACGCCCGACCTTCTCCCCACCGATCTCGTCGGCGTGAGCGTGTACCAGCGATCGACTGAGTCGTTTCGCTTCGAGCCCGGCCCCATGTTCGCCAATATTGTGCTCGCTGACGAGATCAACCGAGCATCTCCAAAAACGCAGTCGGCACTCCTCGAAGCAATGGAGGAGCGCCAGGTAACGGTCGATGGAAAGAGCCGTCCCCTTGCTCCGCCGTTCATGGTGATCGCCACCCAGAACCCGGTCGACCAAGAGGGTACGTATCGCCTTCCGGAGAGTCAGCTCGACCGGTTCCTCCTCCGTCTGTCGGTCGGCTACCCGGGTCGCGACGCCGAAATCCAGATGCTCAACGACCAGGGATCGGCCAACAAGCTTCGCACGCTGAGCCCGGTCGTCTCGGCCGCCGAAATCCTCGAGATGGTCGACGCTGTACGTTGCGTGTATGTAGCCGGGGCACTGAAGTCCTACCTCGTCGACATTGCCGAGGCCAGTCGTCGCCACCCCGGCATCGAACTCGGCCTGTCGCCTCGGGCGACCCTCCAGCTCGCATCGGCAACGCGTGCTCACGCCTCAGCGCGAGGCCGCAACTATGCAACGCCCGACGATGTGAAAGCAGTTGGCATCGCCGCGCTGGCCCACCGCATCATGGTGCGCACCGATCGAGGCGCGCACCTCTCTCCCGAAGACGCCGTACGCGAAGTGTTTGAAGCCGTCCCGGTCCCGATTGCCCGCTGAGACCCATCGTGGACCGACCCGGACCCCTCGTCATCAATCACGGCCTCACTCCCCTCGTTGCATTGTCATGCTGACGCGACAGGGGGCGAGCAGCCTCGTGGCCGGGGTCATTGCGCTCGCTGTCGGTCGGGTTTTCGGCGTGCTCGAGTTGTTCATCATCGGTGCCGCCTTCGTCGCGGCCGTAGTGCTGGCACTCGTCTTTGTAGGTGTTCGCCGACCCAACATCTCAGCATCACGCTGGATACACCCGACCGTGCTCGTTGCCGGCGACACCGGACGTATCGACCTTCGGCTCGAACACCATGGCAGCGTTCGTTCGACGGGCTTCGAGCTCGCCGAGCGCGTCAGCCAGGCAAACGTGACCGATCACGTCGCCCGCCTTTCGATCGCTCCGTTGTCACCAGGCACGCGCTCGTCTGCCGGTTACCAACTTCCGACCAGGACCCGCGGGCTCGTCCGGCTTGGGCCGCTCATTGTCGAGACTCGTGATCCCCTCGGCATTGCTCGCTCGACCAAGACGATTGCCGACATCGACACCGTCACGGTGGCACCGAAGACATTCCTGCTCGACATGCCCGTCCTCGGACAGGGCGCCCTCGGGCAACACCTCGTCGTCCAGGCGCGCCGCCTCGGCCCGGGTGAGTTCCACGGCCTTCGCACCTACGTCGACGGTGACGAGCCGCGTTCGATCGACTGGAAGGCGTCAGCGCGGTCGGAGGACCTCCTGGTCAAGGAGTACACCGTTGACGGAGTGCGGCGTTGCACGGTCGTCTTCGATGCCGACCCGTCGTCGTATCGCGACAGCGGAGGCTTCGAGCGTGGCGTCACCGCTGCCGCCAGCCTCGTACATAGCGCTGAGCAGGCTGGCCGAACAACACGTTTCGTCACCGCTGGCGGTATCGACCTTCGTGGGCCCGACACTGGTGCCAACACGTTGCGCGTGCTGGCACGGATCGAACCCGACGCGTCAGAACTGGGCATGCTCGATCGAGATCCAGGTGAAGGGCTCGGCCTGTTCATCTTCGTGACTGGTTCGCACCGCAGCGGAGGATGGCGAGCAATCCAAGCAATCGTCGATCCCACGCTTACCGTGATCGGTGTCACGACCGACGAACGATCCAAAGTCAACATCGGCGTCTCTGCTCGCACCGAGGACGAATTCATCGACTCGTGGCGGGCACTCAACGGCGCGTCGTCGACGCGTCATGTCGGCCCGCCAACTGATGCTGTTCACGAGCGCACTTCTGCAGGAACACGCTGATGACCAACACAGCCGTCCGAACACCTGGTTCGCTTAGCGATGTCGACCCGACGTCGGAGTCGGAGTCGGATCACTCGGCTGGGCCAGGCCGACCCCAGCCGACGCACAAACCGCTGATCTCCAGTGAACTGATCGCCACGGTTGCGATAACCCTGTTTTCCATTGCCGTCGCAGCCGGCTTCGCTCGCGTCTTCGCAGGTTGGCAGTTCCTCGACGATTTCATCGTAATGGCAGTGATTGGGCATGGCCTGAGCTTCGTTCTCCGGCGGCTGCGCGTTCCCGGGATCATCGCGGTGCCGATCCTCGCCGCTGCGATGATCTGGCTCGTTGCTTTCGTTCACTACCGCGAGTCGATGACCGTGGGGCTGCCGAACGGCGACACCCTCGAGTTGTTCCGCCTCGAGATCGAGCGAGTCCGAGAAGAATTTCGCACGGCGGTTGCTCCCGTGATCTACGGCGGCGGCTGGGACGTCCTGGCTGCAATCGGCATGGCGCTCACCATCGTGCTGGGAGACACGTTCACGTTCCGTGCGTTCGCTCGTGCCGAGGCACTGGTTCCCGGTGGCGTGCTCTTCGTGTTCGTCGCTGCGCTCGGCACCGACCGCAGCCGGGTGGCGTTGACGGCTGCTCTCATCGCTGCCGGTGTCGCTGCAACCGTTGCACTGCGGGCGCACCACTCACCAGAGCGTCGGACCGTCATCGGGGCTCGTCGTTCACCAGCACGGGTGATCGTTCCTGCAGCCATCGGCACGGCCGTCATCGTTGCGTTCACCGCAGCCTTTGTCGGCCCGCGTCTGCCCGGGGCCGACGCCCAGCCCATCTATGAAACTCGCGGCGGCAGCGGCGGCAGCGTCACCAATGTCGTGAGCCCCCTCGTTGACATCCGCTCGCGGCTCACCAACCGATCCGATGCCGAGCTTTTCACCGTGAAAGCCGACTTCGAATCGTATTGGCGCCTCTCTGCGCTCCCCCGCTTTGACGGAACCACCTGGGGCCTCCCCGAGCGGTCGCTCTCACGAGTCAACGGTGAGCTGTCGCCCGCCCGCAACGGCGCCGCCGAGTTGCGGCAAGAAATCATGATCATGTCGCTCGGCGCGAAGTTCATCCCGGCCGCTGCCGACCCGCGCTCAGCCTCACCACAAGACGGGCTGCGCTTCAACGCCGACTCCTCAACCTTGCTGAAGACGGACGGCGACCTTGCCGCCGGCGACGAGTTCGAGATCGTGTCGGCATCACCGCGGTTCCTTGTCGAAGACCTGCAGGCCGCCACGTCGACCGATGCAGGCGACCCGATTTATGTCGAGCTTCCGAATGGGTTTCCGACATCGGTCGGCGAGGCTGCTCGCTCGGTGACCGTTGGCTCCACGACACCGTACGAAGTTGCGCTCACCTTGCAGAACTGGTTTCGCAGCGAGTTCGAATACAGCCTTGAAGTCCAAGCCGGCCACAGCAACAACGCGATCGAAGGATTCCTTCGTGATCGGGTCGG
>JBLIMF010000002.1:0-58649 GCA_047638615.1 Gammaproteobacteria bacterium | reverse complement strand
TTGCTGGGTGTCGGCATGGTTTGGGTGTGTTTGTTTTTGGAGTTCGAAAGGGTCTGGGCTGGTAGTCGACGCGGCTGGCGGCTGTGAGACGAGACTGTCCCTGCGGGCCAGCCTCGATTCACAGAACAAGGCGAAACGCTTCGGTCAGCGGTGGCCTAGGATTGCAGGTCATGCCTGGCGACCGATCATCTTCATCTCCGCGACGCAGCGATCGATCTGGCGGCGGCCGCGACAGCCGGCCGGGCGGCGGCCGCGATAGTCGGCCGAGCGGCGGTTCGAGCCGTGACGGTGGCCGAGCCGGAGGTTCTTCCGGTCGCGGCGGTAAGCGCGGTGGTACGGGTGGTCGCGACGATCGTTCTCAGAAAGACCGTCCACCACTGACTGAAGCTGATCGACGTTCGATGGAGGTCAAACGTCGACGGGGGCCAAAACCCGAACTAGATCGTGACGCCGAGAAAGAACGTGAGCGCGAGAAGATCGAGGCTCGGACGACCGAAGAGTGGATCGACGAAGGCTCAGTTCGCAACTCGGCTCGTGCAGCGGCAGTGCGGGCCTCGGGTGAGCCGGCTGCACGCCGGGAACTCGGGGAACTCGATCCTGAGATTGCAGCACAGTTGAGTGACGCACTCGGTGCGCAACGTGGTGCCCGTTTGGCAGAACGTTTGGCGCAGGCGAGCGAGGCCCTTGACCGCGAACGGTTCGACGAGGCAAAGCGGATTGCTGCTGCGATTGCCAAAGAGGCGCCAACGATTGCGACGGCGCACGAAGTCGTTGGCTTGGCCAACTACCGCCTGGGTCGGTACAAGCCCGCGGCAGCTTCACTCGAGATCTCCAATGGACTGCACGAGAATCCGGAAACGCTGCCGGTCCTGGCTGACTGTTACCGCGCCCTTGAGCGCTGGTCTGCGGTCGAGCGTGTCTGGCTGCAGATCCGAGAGTCGTCTCCGGCTCACCCCATTCTGGCTGAGGGCCGGATCGTGGCTGCCGGAGCGTTGGCGGATCGGGGCGATCTTGCTGGGGCCATCGAAATGATGTTGCCAGCAACAAAGAATGCAAAGTCGGTCAAGGATCATCACCTCCGTCAGTGGTACGTGCTCGCAGATTTCTACGACCGCCTTGGTGACCCGCTGAAGGCCCGTCGCTGGTTTGGCATGATTGCCGAATACGAACGCGACTACTACGACATCCAGACGCGGCTTCGTCACATTGGCCGCTGAGTCGCAGTAGCCGCTGCGGAAGGGCCCGCGCTGATGGCGCGTAAACGGTACGATCGGCGCTGATGGTGAGTTTGCATTTTCGGGCCGGAACCGTTGCAGTCGTGCGGGATTCAAACGGCAGAGTTCTTGCCTTCGAACGTTCTGACCGAAAAAGCCAATGGCAATTGCCACAAGGTGGGATCGACGAGGGCGAGCAGCCCGTCGAAGGCGCGTGGCGAGAACTCGAAGAAGAAACGGGGCTGACGTCGAAGGACGTAGATCTCGTTGGTGAGTATCCCGAGTGGACTGTCTATGAATGGCCGGAGGACCTCAAGAAGGGCGGCCATCGTCTTGGCCAGGCGCAACGTTGGTTCTTTTTCCAGATCAAAGACGACGAAACTGAACCGAAGCCTGACGGCGTTGAGTTCGGTGACTGGAAATGGACAGAGATCGATTGGTTAATCGACCAGGTCGTCGACTTCCGCAAGGTTTCGTACCAACGAGTACTCGGTAGCGCGTGAGTGACAACCTGTTTGCCGCAGCAGCCGAGGAGACCCGGCGGGCTCGCGCTCCACTGGCAGCGCGACTCCGGCCGCGGACGCTCGATGATGTTGTGGGCCAGGAACATCTGGTCGGGCCGGGACGGCCGCTCCGACTGCTGGTCGAAAGCGACCGGTTGAGTTCAGCACTCCTCTGGGGCCCGCCAGGAACAGGAAAGACAACGCTTGCTCTTGCAGTTGCTGGATCGACCGATCGGGCGTTCGAGCAGATGTCAGCGGTCACTGCCGGGGTCAAGGACGTCCGCGAGACCATCGAACGGGCAAAGCAGCGACTTGGCGAACGGGGGCAGGGCACAATCTTGTTTCTCGACGAGATTCATCGCTTTTCGAAGTCGCAGCAGGACGCACTGCTCCCGGCGGTTGAAGACGGCACGCTGACACTGATCGGTGCGACAACAGAAAACCCATTTTTCGAAGTGAACGCTCCGCTGCGCAGCCGTTCGACTCTGTTTCGCCTCGAGCCGCTCGATCGAACTGCTATCGAACAACTTGTGGCGCGCGGATTGCAAGCCGAGGCGGTCACCGCGGACCCCGAAGCCACACAGCTGCTCGTTGATCGGTCCGGCGGCGATGGTCGCCAAGTACTCACCTCGCTCGACGTGGCGTGCGCATTGTCGAACTACACGCACATCGAACTCGAACATGTCGAAGCTGCACTCGGAACCAGCGCGCTTCGTTACGGGCAGGACGACCACTACGACGTGGTCAGCGCGTTCATCAAGTCGATGCGGGGGAGCGACGCCGACGCCTCGGTGTACTGGTTGGCGCGGATGCTCGAAGCAGGCGAAGACGCACGGTTCATTGCCCGCCGCATGGTGATCTTCGCAAGCGAAGACGTCGGCCTTGCCGACAGTCGCGGTCTTGAAGTCGCAGTGGCAGCGGCGCATGCGCTCGAACATGTTGGGCTCCCCGAAGCTCAGCTCAACCTGGCGCAGGCAGCGATCTATCTGGCGGCGGCCCCAAAGAGCAATCGCGCCGCGTTGGCGATTTGGAATGCACGGACAGCGATTAAAGACGGGGCAGTCGCTGAGGTGCCAGCCCATCTTCGAGACGGGCACTATCAGGGCGCTGCTGAACTGGGCCACGGTGTTGGCTACCGGTATCCTCATGATGATCCGAAGGGATGGGTCGACCAGCAGTATCTGCCCGAGTCGCTGGCCGGCCGCCACTGGTATGAGCCGAGCGAACATGGTGACGAGGGAAAGATTGCAATGCGCAAAAACCAACCGTCGAAGGAACAGCAATGACTGCTGGTGAACTCGTACTCATTGTGCTGGCGGTGTTGATGATTCTTGGCTTCACTGGCCTTATTGTCGTGCTCCTTCGGGTGCTCGACACGCTTCGGTCGTTGCGGAGTGAAGTGACCGACCTACGCGACGAAACCAGACCACTGCTCGCTGATCTTCGTCACACCACAAACGAAGCGCGGTCAACGGTTGACGAAGCACGACACGACCTCGAACGGTTCGACAAGGTTCTTGGTTCGGCCGAGGCCATTGGTGACGCAATCGGTGGTCGGGTCACTAAGACGGCGTTCTCGTCGCCAGCTATCAAGGCTGCAGGGTTCGCCAAGGGCACATCTCGCGTGTGGTCGAGGCTGCGCGGCGGGCCAGACGAACGGTCCATTGCCAGAGTTGATCCGAACGTGATCGACGTCAGAGACCGAGCCGGAGTTGAGCCGGAGCAACGCAGGAGGAAACGAGCATGATGAAGCGAGTCACCTGGTTCGCAGGAGGATTGGCAGCTGGGGTTGCTGGCGCCGGATACGCCAAGAAGAAGGTCAAGGAAGCGGCGTCGAACGTCGCTCCTGTTCACGTGGTGAAGTCCGCAGTCTCGAAGGCGCGAGCCAAGGGTCGAGACGTTGCCAATGCAGTTCGTGAGGGGCGGGTCGTAGCGTCCCAGCACGAAGATGAGTTGCGAGCAAAGCGTGAGGGTCGCCTCGAGTCGCTCGAAGACCACGTCGAACCCGGTGACAAGGTGTTCGTTGACGGCCAGGCGGTCGATAGTGGGCGCGTGGTTGTGATGCGCAAACGTCGGGACTGACCGTGCCACTCGATGAAATCTATGAAGGTCACGACGTCGACCTCGTGCGCGTCGCCGCCCGGCTCCGTAACGCGATCCGGTCGGATCAGGTTCGTGACGGTGCGACCGAAACACATGTGTACCGGCGTGATGCGTCGACCATGACCAACAAGGCGGGCATCGTCTGTTTCGCAGAGTCGACCGCTGACGTTCAAGCGATTGTCGAGATTGCTGCCGAGTTCGGTGTGCCGTTCTTGGCACGCGGCTCGGGAACCGGGCTTGCCGGAGGAGCAGTTCCGCCTGCCGGTGCGATCGTCATTTCGACGACGAAGATGAACAAGATTATCTCGGTCGATCCGGTCAGTCGAATGGCGTGGGTCGAACCGGGGGTACTCAACCTCGACCTGTCGAATCAGATTGCCCACCTCGGCGTGCACTTTGCACCTGATCCCAGTAGCCAGCAGACGTGTTCGATCGGCGGCAACGTCGCCAACAACTCGGGTGGGCCGCACTGTCTTGCCGACGGCGTCACCAATGCCCACATTCATGGGATGGAAGTGGTGCTGCCCGACGGGTCGGTCACGATCCTTGGCGGTGAAGAGCCTGAACCCGATGGCTTCGACGTGCGCGGCGTCTTTGTCGGCAGCGAAGGCATGTTCGGCGTGGCCACCAAGATCTGCGTCCGACTGATGCAGAACCCGCCTGAGGTTGCAACAATGCTCATGGATTTCGCCTCGGTGGCTGACGGCGCCGACTTGGTCAGCGACATCATTGCGGCAGGCATTGTGCCGGCTGCTGTCGAAATGATGGATCAGCTCTGCCTGATTGCGGTCGAGGCGTTTATCCACGCCGGGTTGCCGGTCGATCAGGCAGCGGCCCTTTTGATCGAGGTCGTCGGATCAGCCGGTGGCGTGGCTGCAGACGTGGCGCGGATCTCTGAACTTGCCACAGCTCGGAACGTGGGCGGTGTACGGATTGCTGCAGACGACGCCGAACGAGCACTTCTCTGGAAGGGTCGCAAGTCAGCGTTTGGTGCAATTGCGAATATCAAGCCCGACTACTACCTGCATGACACCGTGGTGCCGCGGAACAAGTTGTCTGGCGTGCTCGACCAGATTTATGCAATCGTCGAAGAACATGATCTACAAGTGCTCAACGTGTTCCACGCCGGGGATGGCAACCTTCACCCATTGTTGGTGTTTGATGGCAAGGAGCCCGGCGTGTACGAACGAGTGCACGCAGCCGGACGGGCGATTGTCAAAGCGTCCGTCGATGCAGGTGGGGTGTTGAGCGGTGAGCATGGCATCGGCCTCGAGAAGCGCGATCTGATGCCGCTCATGTTCTCTGAGACCGATCTGGCAGCACAGGCCGACCTGCGTCGGGCATTCGACCCGCAGATGCTGTCCAACCCTGACAAAGTCCTGCCGAGCGCGGCGACCTGTGGCGAGGTGCACCGAGCCCCGGAGGGCGCATGGATCTGACTGTCGACGATTTCGCCGCGAATGTCGGCAGCACCGGACCGGTTGCGGTTGTTGGCCTCGGAACACGAGCAATGCCGCCTGCCGACGTTCGCCTCGTCAGCGCTCCGATTGGGGTTGACTGGATCCAGCCGGCCGAGATGACGATCCAGTGCGGCGCTGGCACACCGGTCGCCGACGTTGCTGAGGCGCTCGCCGAAAACGGCCAGCAGATCCCCTTCCCTCCCGGCGGCACCATTGGTGGTGCTCTTGCCGCCGGCCAGAGCAGCATTCGCCGACTGGCATACGGAGCCATGCGCGACGCACTGCTCCAGACGCATTACGTCGGATCGACGGGCAAGGTCGTGAAGGCTGGTGGGCCGACCGTCAAGAACGTCAGCGGCTTCGACTTGTGCCGGCTGATGGTCGGCTCGCGCGGAACGCTCGGCTTTCTCGGTGACGTCATCTTGAGGACGCGGCCGATCTCGGCTTACGAGCAATGGTTCACCTCTGACCGTGATCCCTGGGAATTACTCACCGGTCTGTTTCGGCCGACCTCTGTGTTGTGGGATGGCGCCGCCACCTGGGTACTCCTTGAAGGCCATGAGGGTGATGTCACCGAGATGGCCGAAGCGTTCGGTCTCCGCCCCGTCGACCAGGCACCAGAGCTGCCCTCGGGTGGTCGCTGGTCGATGGCGCCGTCTGAACTGGAGTCGCTGCGTGTTGCGCCACCTGGGTCGTTTGTCGCCGAAATCGGAGTCGGTGTCGTGCATCACACCCGAGCGCGGCCATCACGGCAAGCCGACTCGGTCCAGGCGCAGCTACACGGTCGCATCAAGGCTGAGTTCGACCCAACGGGTCGGCTCAACCCGGGTGTCGACGTGTTGACGGTGCGCTGATCGGGCATGCGTCCGTTCGTCGATCGGCCGATCACTGACATTGCAGCCGCGAGCAACCTTGCAGTCGAGGCAGCTGCACACTGGGAACTCTCAGAACCTGTACTGCTCCGGTCGGGCATGAACGCGATCTACCGGTCGGGCAGCGTGGTGCTGCGCATCAGTGAGCCGAGCGCGCCGGCGAGTGCTTCATTGAAACTTGCCGAGCGATTGCTCGAAGCTGGACTGCGGGTGACGCGACCGGTCAGAACCGACACGTTCGGCTCAGCCGGGCTCCACGCAACGGCATGGGAACACATCAACGCAACGGGGGGACCCATCGACTGGTGCGCCGTCGGCGCAATGGTTCGGACGGTGCACGCCCTCGATGCGAACGACCTTCCGAGCGAGTATCCGCTGCCGTTGCCCGTTGATTTCCCGTGGTGGGACTTCGACACGCTCCTCGCCCAAATCGGCGGCGAGTTGGACGACGAAGCCCGACGGGGCATCGAACAGGCCGTCGAGCGCTGGCCCGACTGGGCAAATCCGGCTGGCGCGGTGGTGTGCCACGGCGACGTGCATCCCGGCAACGTGATCATGTCAGCCGACGGCCCGGTCTTGATCGACTGGGACCTGATGTGCTTGGCCCCGCCCGGGTGGGATCACGCGCCGTTGATGACCTTGGCCGAGCAATGGGGCGGCGAACCTGGCGTGTACGAGGCGTACGCCGATGGGTATGGAGCATCGCTCCGGACACAACCGACGGCCGAAGCTTTCGCTGAACTTCGATTGGTTGCAGCAACGCTGATGCGGGTCCGCGCGGGCATGAGGAATGACGCCGCGATGCCCGAAGCCCAGCGTCGGTTGGCGCACTGGCGCGGTGAATCCGACGCACCGGCGTGGCAAGCGCAGTAGCACCCGGTTGACTTTCGGCCGTGCCTCCTGAGAACTCCGGATCAATTCATCCTCATTTGCGGGTCGCAGAATCACCGACTGGTGCTGGACGCGGCGTATTTGCCGGACGAGACATTGTGGTTGGTGAGGAGATCGAGCGATGCCCGATGCTGATTGTTGAAGGTGACCAGGGGGAAGCCTTGTCGCTGGGCGCCGACAGCTACGTGTTCGGCTGGGGCGAGTCATCGACGGCGTTGGCCCTGGGCTATGGCTCGCTCTACAACCACCGCTACTCGCCGAATGCCGAGACGTGTGAAACGCCGGACGAGCTGGTGATCACTGCGCTCGCCGATATCGCGGAGGGCGGCGAGATCTTCATCAACTACATGGGGACCGCTCAAGAGGGCGTTTGGTTCGACCTTCTGTAGAGGTCGAGTCAGCAGCTGATCAGTCGGACCGCACTGTGGCCCAGCCACGTTCGAAAATCCGGTCGGGATGCACGGCGGCCAGGGGATCTTCGCTGTCTCGCCAGTAGCCAAGCCCGTTGCCCGCCTTGGCGTAGCCGATGAAACGTGCGAGGTCTTCCGGCCACTCACGCACGACTGCGGGCGGACATTCAAGGAACTGGTTCGTCGACTGCGTGAGCCAACTCACCGCATGCTGGAGCGACAAACCGCACCTCCACCGATCGGTCGCGTTCGCTCCACCACCGTGGTACAGCCTGCCGGTGTACAGCAGCAGTGAGCCAGCAGGCATTTCCGCTGGCTCGGTGTCGGTGTGAGTGAACCGCTCGGCATTGCTTCCTCGGTGGCTGCCTGGGACGACGCGTGTCGCGCCGTTTACCTCGGTGAAATCAGTAATCGCCCACATACCGTTGAGCTCAACGTCGTTCGGGAAGTCAACCTGGTCGTATTTCCACTGGTCTCGGTGGAGCCGTTGTGCTGTCTCGCCAGGGCCGATCTGGATGTACTCGGCTGCGGAGAATCTCCAGCTGGTTGCACTCGCGAGCGCATGGTCGCCGGCAGCGATCACGGCGGGGTGCATTGCGATCGAACGGAACGTTGCCGAGCGGGGGAGCGGCGCACCAGTGCGACGGGTGGTGTATCCCTCGAACGCGCTCGCACCAATCGAGCCGGCAGCGTCGAACATCGCAAGTTCGCCGCTGATTGCTTTCATCAGTTCGACATCGACAGCCTGCTCGATCACGCAGCAACCCGACTCGTCGAGCGCCTCGGCGATCCCGTCAGTCATCGAAGGCTCGGCACTCCACTTCAGGCGAGGAATCGACATATTGCTTAACGTAGGCGACCAGTCAGCCAGGCTGGCAGGTGGGGCAGTGGTAGCTGGTGCGGTTCTGGATGCTGAGGTGCTGAATCTCGGTCCCGCAGCGGAGGCAGTGGCCGCGCTTGTAGGCGTAGGTAGCTTCGCCTCGTTTGATGCGCTGACTGTGGGGGATGTCGAGTTCTGACCGCTCGACAGTGACGATCCGACCGTCCTTAACACCTTTGCGGAGCATGGCGGTGATCGTCGACCACAGCGCTTCGAGTTCGGCGACGTCCATGCTTGTGCCGGGGCGAAGTGGGTGGATGCCGCAGACGAACAAGGCCTCAGCCCGGTACACGTTCCCAACGCCGGCGACAACGGCTTGATCCATCAAGAGGTCGCCAATGCCGCGCTTCGACTTGTGGATTTTATCGAACATCTTCTGCTTGTTCTGGCGCAGTTTGATCGGGTCGGGGCCAAGCCGACCGAGGATTTCTTTGCGCACTGATGGGTCGTCGATCGAGCAGGCGGTCGGCCCCGCAAGGTCGATTGTTGCGGTTTCAGCCACGAGCCGCATGCGGACGGCGCCCCGAGGTTCCGGTCGGTCGTCGCCCTTGTGGATCTTGTACTTGCCGAACAGGCCAAGGTGTACGTGGCCAACGTCGCCAGTGTCCCAATGGTAAAAGAGATGTTTGCCATGTGGCTCAATCTTTTCGAGCACCGCACCGTTGACCCGTTCAGCGTCGGCGGAGAATCGACCCTGGGGGCTGGTGACCTCGATCGGCCGACCGTGGAGGAGCGCGCCGTGATCTTTGGCGATTTTATGGATCGTATGTCCTTCAGGCATCGCCGAGTACCGTAGGGCCGCGATTCGGCACCTGCCCACGTTTGCGCGACAGAATTGGGGCGCACCGCAGCCGAAATCGTCACGCAAACTGGAGAGCAAGTTGAAGCGGGGCTTGCCGGGCGTTGATTGCTACTGTTCTGGCGTGCTCGACCTCGATCCAGACAAGCTGTCGACCTGTGTTTCGTGTGGCTTGTGCCTGCCGCACTGCCCGACATTCAGGGTGACAGGAGAGGAGGCGTATTCGCCTCGTGGGCGAATCGACGCCATGCGGTCCGTCGAGTCTGGTGAGCTTCCGATCGACGAGACGTTCGTCGATTTCATGGAGACCTGTGTGCAGTGTCGTGGTTGCGAACCTGCATGTCCGAGCGGCGTGCAGTTCGGTTCGCTGATGGAAGACACTCGGTCGGCGTTGGCCGCCGAGCGGCGGATCACCCCTCGTTGGCAGCGCCTAGGTTTCTGGTTTCTCGATAAGCATCGCCTGCTCTTGGCGGGGTCGTCAGCGCTTGCGATTGCTCAGCGGATGCACCTCGTGCCGAAGCGCTTGGGATTGAGCGGCCTGCCGATCCGACGTCCGGCACCGATCACGTCCACCGGTGATGACGTCTGGTTGTTCACCGGTTGTGTGATGGATGCCTGGCAACGTTCGACGCACGTCAACACCGCCAAACTGATCGAAGCAACCGGTGCGACATATGCTGTTCCTGGCGCTCGGGGAGGTTGTTGCGGAGCCCTGCACGCCCATGCCGGGTTGACCGACGAGACCAAGCGACTTGCAAAGGCCACGATGGAGTCGACGCCGGGTGACACACCAGTCGTTGTCAACTCCGCTGGGTGTGGCGCAGCAATGAAGGACTATGGCCACCTGCTCGGAACGACTGACGCCAAGGCGTTCAGCGCCAGGGTCGTCGACGTAAACGAGTACCTGGCGGAACGGGTCGACCTGCTCCCCACGCCGACCGGTGTGCGCGAGCAGGTAATCATTCAAGACCCGTGCCATCTGCGCCATGTGCAGCGAGTGGTCGATCCGGTACGAACGTTGCTGGGTCATGTCGCTGATGTTGTCGAACTCGACGACGACGGTCTCTGTTGCGGCGCCGGTGGTGCGTACTCGGCCCTGCAACCTGAACTGGCTGGCCAGATCCGTGAGCGAAAGGTCGCCTCGATTGGTCGGGCGACGGCGCGCTCGGACGCGACGCTTGTTGCCAGCGCTAACCCGGGCTGCTCGATGCATCTCACTGCCGTCCTCGGTGAAACGGGCCTCGCTGTGATGCATCCCGTCGACATCGTGGCGACAGCGATTCGCAGTTGATGGCTGGTCGTTGATGGCTGACTACGGCGCCCTTGCCAGCCGCCTGGAGCTGGTCGCGGCGGACCTTGATGAACGAGCATTTGACCAGCTCCGTGAGGCTGTTGCTGACGGCGAGGTCGAACGACCTGCCGACGACAAGAAGTTGATGCAGGCCCGCCGGTCGATTGAGAAGGCCGTTGGCATCCTGCGCCAGCTCGACGGCAGCACGCGTTTCGACGATTGACCTGTTGTCACGCCCGGTTCAGACCTCGGTGTGACAGTTACAGGACGTAGCTGTTCAGCACGCCGATCAGTTTGATCAGATCGCCATAGCCGCGTTTGGTGAACTTGAACGAGATCCGCTCGAAGTTGAGTTTGTCGTTGTCGCGTTCCTCGGTGCGGTGAGGGTCCGACCGAACGATTTCGCCTGATTCGACGAGGTCGCTGAACTTGGCATTCAGGTCGGCGAGCTGGGCATCGTTTGGTGCTTGGCGCATCCGCATCATCAGGTTGTCGCCGAAGAACCGGATCGAGTCGTAGTTGGCGTAAAAGTCGGTAACGATTCGACAGGCTTCCTCGGTCGAATCGGTGATCGTGTACAGCGAACGGTCACCGGCCGACACGAGCCCTCGTCGGACGAGCTGGGCCATGAGTTCATCGACCGATTCCCAGTACGGGTCGCCCGGTTCGTCAAGCAACACGATCGGTACTGGAACGCCCTTGCCGGTCTGGGTGAGCGTGAGCAGTTCGAAGGTCTCGTCAAGCGTGCCGACGCCGCCGGGCAGACACACGAAGGCTTGGGACTCCTTGATCAACATCAGCTTGCGCGTGAAGAAATACTTCATTGATACGTGCTTGTCGTCGTCCGCGATGATCGAGTTGGCGCCGCTCTCGAACGGAAGTCGGATCGAGACGCCGATCGAGTTCTCGACACCGGCGCCCTCCATGCCGGCCTGCATGATGCCGGGACCGGCGCCCGTGACGGTCATCCACCCTTCGTCAGCGAGCGCCGCTGCCAAGTCCCTGGCCTGGGCGTAGAGCGGGTCGTCGTGCTGGGTGCGGGCCGAACCGAAGATCGAAACCTTCAGTTGGTCCCGATACGGCCGAAACATTGCGTACGCATCGCGCATTTCTGCAAGGGCCGCTGTGGCGATCTTCAGGTCGAGCTTGTCGGGCTGATCGCTGATGAGCCCTAAGGCCTCAGAAACCAACTCTGTCGCAAGTCGAACAGATCCGGAAACTCCGAGTTCTGCAACGATTGTCGCCGCGCGAGCGGCCTCGGATTCCGATACACCTGTTGTCATGCAAAGCGGACTCTACGGCTCCAAAAAGCTCGGTGCTGTACTTGGCTTGCTTGCGACAGCAGCGGGCCTTGCTACAGCTGAACTGATCGTCGGACTCGTGCGCGGTTCGTCGTCTCCTGTGGTACCGATCGGACAGGAATTCATCGACTGGACGCCGAAGTGGTTGAAGGAGTGGGCGATCGAACAGTTCGGTACGAACGACAAGGTGGTGTTGGTCGCTGGCGCACTGATCGTGGTGCTCGGCCTTGGTGCTGCGGTCGGCATCTTGATGTTTCGAGGTGAACGTGCCAGCGCATTCGCGTTGACCAGTGGCATCGGTATTGTCGGTGCTTGGGCGGTATTGATTCGTCCTGACCCGACCCTTGGCAAGATGTTGCCCACGATCGTCGGGTCTGCTGTGTCTATCGCAGTGCTCTGGTGGCTTGGCCCGAAACCTGAAGCGTCCGAAGAAGGTGGCCGCAAGGTGACCATGGGTGTGGACCGGCGCCAGTTCATTGGTGGCGCGGTGACGGTTGGTTCGATTGCTGCAGTCGCCGGCGGTGCGGGGAGAGCGTTGCAGCGCCGCTTCGAAGTTGGTCAAGACCAACTCGCAGTGACGGAGACGTTGCAGAGCAGCGGCGGGCTGTCGACGGTGCCAAACCTGTCGCAGAGCCAGTTCGAGCTCGGTGTTGACGGCATCGAGTCATTCGTTGTGCCCAACAACAACTTTTACCGCATCGACACGGCGCTGGTGGTCCCCCAGGTGCAGGTCGACAGCTGGAAACTCCGGATCCATGGAATGGTCGACAATCCAATCGAGCTGACTTTCGATGACCTGTTGGCTCGTGAGCAGATTGAGCGTTACATCACGCTCTCGTGCGTGTCGAACCCGGTCGGTGGCGACCTCGTGGGCAACGCCCTCTGGCGCGGTGTCCGGCTCAAGGACATTCTCGAAGAAGCTGGCGTGCAAGACGGCGCCGAGCAGGTTGTCAGCCGCTCGGTCGACGGTTGGACGTGTGGCAGCCCGCTCGAGACCATTATGGACGGTCGCGACGCCATGCTCGCCATTGCGATGAATGGTGAGGCACTGCCTGCGCAGCATGGCTTCCCGGTTCGCATCGTCGTGCCTGGGCTGTTTGGCTACGTGTCGGCGACGAAGTGGGTCACCGATATTCGTCTCACCCGCTGGGACGAATTTGATGCCTATTGGATTCCGCGTGGTTGGTCGAAAGAAGGGCCCGTCAAGACGATGGCTCGCATCGACACTGGGCGCAAGGTCAAGAAGTCAGACGGTGTCGTCGCTATCGGTGGCGTGGCATGGGCTGTGTACCGCGGTATCTCGCAAGTACAGGTGCGCTTCGATGAGGGCGATTGGCTCGACACTGAACTCGGCAGGGTTCCCTCGAACGACACCTGGGTCCAGTGGGTGTATCGCACTGGGGATCTGACGCCCGGCCGTTACAACGTTGAGGCGCGAGCACTTGATGGCGATGGAGTTCCACAGCCCGAAGAACGTGCCGCAGTCGCACCGAACGGTGCGCAGGGATACCACCGTATTGCACTCACCGTCGAGGCCTGAGGTGGATTGGTGTACGGCTCGCTTGACGCACGCAACCCCACAAAACACTTGTTGATTATCGTTTTGTGGAGGTAGACGCCTGTCAGCGTCGGAGTAAAGCAGCCTTTGCTCTGAGAGCTTCGATCAGTTCGTCGAATGCCCCCATGAAGCTGGCAACGCCCTCGCGCTCGAGCTGATCGGCGACATCGTCCATGTCGACGCCGACACTCGAGAGTGCAGCCCACACGGCTTCGGCCTGGTCGACGTCGGCATCGATGCGGCGAGCGACGGTGCCGTGATCGGCGAAGGCTTCGAGCGTTGCGTCAGGCAGTGTGTTGACCGTGTCGGGCCCGATGAGCTCGTCGACGTACAACGTGTCGGGGTACTCCGGGTTCTTCGTCGAGGTCGACGCCCAGAGTGGACGCTGGACACGGGCACCACGAGCAGCGAGCGCCTCCCAGCGAGGACCAGAAAAGGTCTCGGTGAAGAGCTTGTAGGCAAGCTTGGCCTGAGCAACGGCAGCTTTGCCCCGCAATGCAAGGGCTTCGTCTGAACCGTTTGCATCGAGGCGCTTTTCGACCTCGACATCGACACGGCTGATGAAGAAGCTGGCCACGCTTGCAACCCGTGACAAGTCGGCGTTGGGGTCGGCAGCGAACTGCTCGAGCCCGGTGATGTAGGCCTCCATCACATCGGCGTAGCGAGGGATACTGAAGATCAACGTGACGTTGATGGAACGGCCCTCGGAGATCATCTGCTGGATCGGTCCAAGACCCTCGGCAGTGCCAGGGATTTTGACCATGAGGTTGCGGCGGTTGATCCGCTCGTGGAGGTCGCGTGCAGCGGCCTCGGTGCGGGGACCGTCGTGAGCCAGGTTCGGGGCGACTTCGACGCTCACATAGCCGTCGACGCCGTTCGAGTGGTCGTACATCTTCGAGAACACGTCGCACGCGCCGTGGATGTCGCGGATGACGAGCGACCAGTAGTCGTCAACGATGTCGCCGTCGTCTGCTGCGATCTCGTTGAACTGCTCGTCGTAGTCAGCTGAGCCTTGAATGGCTTTCTGAAAGATCGACGGGTTTGAGGTGAGCCCTCGAACACCGCTTTCACGGACCTCAACGAGCTTGCCCGACGTGACGTAGTCGCGCCTCAGGTTGTCGAGCCAGGCGCTCTGGCCATGCTCGATAAATAGCTGCTCGATGCGATTGCTCATGCGTTGCTCCTGGGATGTTCGCTCGTTGTTCCGTTGACCAGATCGGTGGCGTGGACGACGACGTGCTCGACGTTGATGCCGAGCTTGTCAAGCACGAGACCGCCCGGTGCGCTCGCACCGAAACGATCGATTCCGATTGATGCGTCGGCATACTTCGACCAACCGAAGGTGACTCCGGCTTCGACGGAGACCACGGGGACACCAGCGGGGAAGACGGCAGCCTTATGACCAGCATCCTGCTCGTCGAAGCGATCCCAGCTGGGCATGGAGACAACCTGTGAACGCACGCCCTGCTCGGCGAGCTTGGCCGCGGCGTCAACGCACAGCGAGACTTCGCTGCCGGTGCCGACCAGCACAACCTGCGGGTCGTCAGCGGACCGCACGATGCCGGCGCCCGTAGCGACCGCGCTGCCGTCGGTAGTCACCGTGATGTTCTGTCGGCTCAGCACCAACACCGTGGGGCCGTCGTAGTCGACAGCGTCGGCCCAGGCTTGAATGGTCTCGTTCGCATCAGCCGGACGCACGACGTGCAAGCCGGGCATCGAGCGGAGCGATGCAAGCTGTTCGACCGGCTGGTGCGTCGGGCCGTCTTCACCGACGCCGACCGAGTCGTGCGTAAAGACGAAGCAGACCTTGGCGCCGGTGAGCGCCGCAAGGCGGATCGGCGGGCGCATGTAGTCAGCGAAGACGAAGAATGTTGCGGTGACCGGGAGGACTCCGCCGTGTGCCGACATGCCGACCGCAGCGGCGCCCATTGCGTGCTCGCGCACACCGAAGTGCAGGTATCGGCCAGCTTCGTTGCCCGAGCCGAACGGTGTCGACTCGCCAAGCGCGACACCGTTGCTGCCCTTGAGGTCGGCGGAGCCGCTCATCAAGCCCGGCAGATTGGCGAATGTCGAGTCGAGTGCCTTTTGGATCGCCTTGCGAGTGGCAACCGAATCGCCCTGCTCGTAGGTCGGTAGGTCGGTGTTCCAACCGTCGAGGCCAGTCTGGCCCCACGCGGCTTGCCACTCGGGCTTCGACGTTGCGCTCGCTGCTGCCGATTTCCATGCGGCGTTCGCTGTTGCACCGCGCTCGGCGGCGTCAGAGCGATAGGCGGCGACGAGGTCGTCGGGGGCCCAGAACGGCTCGTCAGGAATCCCCATTGCTTCTTTGGTGCGCGTGACGTCGTCAGGCTTGAACGGGTTGCCATGGGCCTGGTTGGTGTCGACGTGGTCGGGGGAAGGGTAGCCAATATGAGTGCGCAGCATGATCAGCGTCGGCTGCGGCGTGGCCTTGGCAGCGTTGAGAGCGGCTTCGAGTGCGTCGACGTCGTTGCTGATGTCGCCGACTTCCTGCACATCCCAGCCGTAAGCGCGGAAGCGCGCTCCGGTGTCTTCGTTGACCGTCAGGTTGGTCTCACCGTCGATGGTGATTTTGTTGTCGTCGAAGATGCAGACGAGGTGACCGAGGCCAAGGTGGCCGGCCCATGAGGCAGTTTCGTGACTGACACCTTCCATTAGGCAGCCGTCGCCGACGACGACAAAGGTGTGATGGTTCATTGCCTCAGGCCCGAATCGGGCCCGCAGGTTGGCTTCAGCAACCGCCATGCCGACAGCGTTGGCGAAGCCCTGGCCGAGTGGGCCAGTAGTGACTTCGACGCCAGCTGTGTGGCCGACTTCGGGGTGACCGGGCGTCAGCGAGTTCCACTGGCGGAACTGCTTGAGGTCGTCGAGTTCGAGTCCGTAGCCGGACAAATACAGCATCGAGTACTGAAGAATCGATACGTGTCCGCCGGACAAGACGAACCGGTCGCGGTCAGGCCACAGCGGATCGGCGGGGTCGTGCTTCATCACCCGGCTGAAGAGGGCGTGGCCAAGCGGAGCGAGCGCCATGCCCGTTCCCTGGTGGCCGCTGTTGGCAGCGAGGGGTCCGTCCATCGACATGCCCCGTATGAGGGAGATGGCGTTGGCGTCTTGTTCAGCAGTCAGCGACACGCGGGCGAGAGTAGTCGACCGTCACGAGAACCGTTCAGAATCGATCTCATTTCTCAGAGACACAAGCCCGAACCGGTCAGGAAACGCCGGCAAGCAGTCTTCCCGCAGAGCAACTGAGTCGGGATCAAAATGACTCGACTGGAGGGAGGAGAGTGAAGGGAACGAGATGCCAGGGTTCTTTGTCGACGCGACAGTGTGCGAATATCTGCTTGTAGCTGTCGAAGTCGAGTTCACCCTTGACAAGTCGGTACGTGAACTTGCTTGGCTCGACCGTGAACGGGCTGACGTTGCGGGCGAGTTGCTCGCTATCTTCTTCGACGCCGTTGCGGAATACGACTTCAAAGACGCCGTTGCCGGATTCGCCTTCAGGACAGAAGATGAGGGCCACCAGGTGTGGCGAAATGGTGAGCGGCGCCGGCGATGGAGCGGCCATCGAGAACATTGCCCCGGTCATGTCGATTCGCGTTGAGGGGCCGGGGGCTTCGCGCATTTCGAAGTTCTCGACGAAGAGCGATGAGACGATCTGCATGAAGTTCATCGTAGGAGCAAGACCAAGCCGCCGGCGCCGCAGAGCGAGAGACTCCAGACCGAGCGATGTTCAACCGGAAAACTAGCGGAGTCGCTGTGGCCGCGATCGTCCCGACATCCAGCGCATTGGGACACGAACCACGATCCGATAAGAACCTGCAACATTGACTGGCCCGAAATGATTCGAGTCCACTGCACCAACGTGCCTATTGTCGGACTCGACGATCATCGAGTCACCGCTGACCGCCGCGACTCGCTTGACCAGCCAAAATCCCGGACGATTGGGATGTTCGAATGTCCGCAGCTGACCGATGGCGGGCCGTCCCCACTGGACCCCAATCAGGCCCTGCCCGTCGACGAGCGTCGGCTCCATCGAGCGGTCGGCGGTAAGGAACCGACGAGGGAAAACGTGGCGGATGCGTGGGGGCATGTGATTTGTGGCGCTGGTCTCGGTCCAGAGGCGAGAGTGCAGTGTAGGTTTCGACTCATTGATTCTGGGAACACTCGATGTGTTCCCACCTCCCAAACCAAATAGGAGACACCATGTTCGCCAAGCTTTTCGCTTCATCCACCGTTGTTCACGCACACTGCGACCTTTACTGCGGCGTGTACGACCCCGCCGAGGCCAAGATTTCTGCACTCGCGTGCGTCAAGACCGCCAAGAAGTACGCCGAATCTGACGACGAGGTCTTCCGCGCCCGCTGCATTTCCGTCAAGGAGCAGCAGGCCGACAACGCCAAGCACCATCTGATGGTGCTTTGGGCCGACTTCTTCGCTCCGGCGCACTTCGACGCCAACCCGGGCCTGCATGAGCTCTTCTGGAAGGCCGTTCACCAGGGCGGCGAGGCTAAGAAGACGATGGACCCGGCTGCCAGCCAGCAGCTGGTCGATTACATCGAAGAAATTGCCACCATCTTTTGGAGCACCGAAAAGGCTGCTGGCATGGGCGTCTACCCCCCAGCCTGAATATCGGTCAGCAACGCCGATTGCGGCGTTGCGTGACTTGAAGACCTGAAAGTCGAGAGCCGCTGTTCCCAACGGGAGTGGCGGTTTTCTTCGTTTTCGATCTGGCTCACTGACTGGGCCGCCGACATGGTGACTGCCTGTTTGCTTGGTGGACGCGAAGCCGTCCCAGTTTTGCGAAGGGTGGGCCCGATGTGTCGGTCCGAGCAAACCGCGTGCTTAGGCGGATTGTTGTGCGTTCGGGTGGAGCTGGCCGGCGGCAAGTTTGAGTTCGTTGAGCCGGACTTTCGCCAAGCCAATCCAGCTGAGGGCTTTGATCAGCCACCAGCCGGGATCGATCTCGAACCACCGGTGCGATAGTCGAGCCGACGTGGGAGCGGCGTGATGGTTGTTGTGGAGACCTTCTCCGGCGGTGAGGAAGGCGAGCCATTGCAGGTTCCCAGCGCCGTTGGCGTAGGGGCGGCGGCCGAAGTGATGGCCGATTGCGTTGACCGCTGCCGAGCCGCCGACATAGAAGTTCACGTGGAAGAACGACGACAGTAGCCCGACCTGCCAACCGAACATGCTTACCGTGAGTGCAAGGCCAAGCCCGAGGCCCAGGAGCGGGCGGTCGTAGACCCAGCGGTCAAGGCGAGTCGGAGGCATGTCTTTGGCATATCGACCAACGGTTTCCGGATTGTTTGCTTCACGGCGGTACATGAAGTAATTCTGAATCTGAACCTTGACCCAGCCGTGCAACACCGGGGAGTGCGGATCGCCATCAACATCGGTGAAGGCGTGATGCTTCCGATGGACCGCAACCCATTGGCGAGGACGGATGCCCGTCGACAGCCATAAAACGAAACGGAACAGGTGAGAGACCGGTGCAGCGATCGCAACAGCGCGATGCGAGAGCGCGCGATGCAGATACACGGTCGTACAGAAATTAGCGACCAGCGTGAGTCCGAGACCGACACCAATACTCAACAGAAGGGGAGGCATGGCCGCAGATTACCATCCCTACCGACCGGTAGGTAGGTCGAGCCGAACTGCTGATGAGGGCCACTGAGCATTCGGCCGTCCACCTCGTTGAACGAGCAGCTAGGTTGCATTCAGCATGTCGAGTCACACAATCTCCGAGGCGGTTTCTGTTGGCGCCGGCGACGAGCGGTCGACACGCGACCAAATTCTCGACGCGTCGCTTGTTTGCTTTGCCTATGCGGGCTACAGCGGCACTTCGCTGAACGACATTGCAGCAGAGGTTGGTATTCGCAGGCCCAGCCTGCTGCACCACTTCGCATCGAAGGAAGCGCTGTATGGCGAGGTCTTCGAACGTCTACTCAGTGACTGGTTCGCCCGGCTCGTCGAGGCAATCGATGCGCCGGCGTCTGGCTGGAAGAAGGTCGAAGGCGTGTTGCGTGCCGGATTCGGATTTTTTGCCGACAACCCGAATTACGTGATTCTGATGCGCCGTGAAGCGATCGACGGTGGGGTTCACCTTGGCATCGATCTCGCTGCCGTGCTCCGCCCAATGTTCGACGAGGCGGCTGATTACTTCCGCCGTGAGATGGATGCAGGCACGTTCCGCCAGCAGAATGCCGAGCAGTTGTTGCTGACCGGATACGGCGCATTGCTCAGTTATTTTTCTGACGCCCCATTTCTCGAGGGTTTGCTGGACGAGAACCCGCTGTCGTCCGGCGCGCTCGATAGACGGAGCGAGCACGTCATCGAGTTCTTTCAGGCAGCGCTGGTCCCCGCCTGACCAGTTGGTGAGTCGCAATTTCTGCGTATTGGTTATTTTCGGCGGGGAGCCCCGATTGGAGAGGCTGACGAAACTACGGTGGCCGATTGATGGCCTCCGACGTGCACGATTCCACCACCCTGTCCGAACAGGCGAGCAAGTCGTTGCTCGCCGAGTACGGCATTCCAATCGCTGCTGAGCGTTTCGTTTCATCGGCCGCCGAGGCAGGAGCCGCTGCCGACGAACTCGGCTACCCCGTTGTGGCCAAGCTGAACGGCGACGCCATTGCTCACAAGACCGAACGCGGGCTCGTTCGCCTGCGCCTCGCCGATCGTTCTGCTGTCGAAGCTGCGGCCGCAGATCTGCTTGATGCGGCACAACCGCAAGACGGTGAGGTGACCGTGCTGGTGGCCCCGATGATCTCGGGCAACCGCGAACTGATTGCCGGCGTGGTCCGTGACGAACAGTTCGGACCGACCGTAATGCTCGGCGTGGGCGGAATCTTGGCTGAGGCTGTTGCTGACGTGGTGTTCCGTCCAGCACCGCTCGATGAACAGACCGCCGCCGACATGATCGGTGACCTCGCAACGCAGAAATTGCTCGGCGAATTCCGTGGTGAGGCGGCAGTCGACCTGGCACAGCTGACGGCAGTACTTGTCGGGCTCGGACGCCTGGCTGCTGACCGTGACGACGTCGCAAGTGTTGACATCAACCCGCTCATCGTTGAGCCAAGTGGCGCGCTTGTTGCTGTCGATGGCCTCGTCGAGTTGGCGCCACCATCGACGACGCGGGCTGCGCTGCGGCCACGACCCACCAACGAGCAGTTCCAAGCACTGTTCGAACCGAAGGGCGTCGTGGTTTCCGGTGCATCCACGCATCCCGGCAAGTTCGGGTTCGTGTCGCTGCATAACATCTTGGCCTCGGGTTATTCCGGAGCGGTCTTCGGAACGAACCTAAAGGGGGAAGAAGTGCTCGGCATCCAAACGGTTGCCGACATCGCCGAAATCCCGGAGGGCGCGGCCGACCTGGTCTTCGTCTGCACCCCAGCCTCAACCAATCCCGATCTCCTCCGAGCGTGTGCTGCCAAGGGGATCGGCGCTGCATTCCTCACCTCGGCTGGGTACGGAGAGTCGGACGAAGCGGGTCAACAGGCTGAAGATGCGCTTGTGGCGCTGGCCGACGAACTTGGCATTTTGCTCGCTGGGCCGAATGGCCAGGGCGTGGTGAGTACCCCGGTCAACCTCTGCGCTCAGATCGTGGCGCCCAACCCGCCAACCGGCGGCATTGGTGTCGCCAGCCAGAGCGGTAACTTTGTGTCGACGTTCCTGAACATGTCTCGGGCATCCGGTGTTGGTATCAGCCGTGCGATCTCTGCAGGCAATGCCGCCGCGGTCAGCGTTGCCGACTACCTCGACTGGTACGCCGAAGATGACGCGACCACTGTCGGGCTTGCCTACGTCGAGGGCATCACGGACGGCAAGGGTCTAATGGATCGGTTGGCGAGCGCAGCAGCGCGCAAGCCGCTTGTCTTGGTCAAGGGCGGGGCGACCGAAGGCGGCGCACAGGCTGCCGCCAGCCACACCGGCGCATTGGCCGCCGATGACAAGATCTTCGACGGCGCGTGCCGCAGTGCTGGGATCACCAGAGCAGCGAACGTCACTGAAGCATTCGACACTGCAGCAACATTCGCAACTCAGCCGCTTCCCACTGGGTCAAACGTGATGGTTCTGACGACTGTCGGTGGCTGGGGCGTGGTGACTGCCGACGCAATCACACGTGACAGCGATTTGAATCTGATGGACATTCCTGCCGACCTCGAAGCAGCGATCGATGAACTCCTGCCGCCGCGCTGGAGCAAGAACAACCCGATCGACTGTGCCGGCGGTGAAACACGTGACACAGTTCCTCATGTGATGGCGCTGGTTGCCAATCATCCCGATGTCCACTCGATCATTTACCTGGGACTCGGAATCCAGTCGAACCAGGCACGAATGATGCGCGAGGGTAAGTTCTTCCCAGAGCATGGGCTCGAGCGGATCGTCGACTACCACGAGCGTCAAGACGCCCGGTTCGCCGAGGCTGCACACGAACTGAGCGTGGCAACGGGTAAGCCGATCCTTACCTGCACTGAACTGGCATTGGCTGATCCTGACAACGCCGGGCCTGCAACGGTTCGCGCAACGGGCCGGCTCTGCTACTCCAGCGGCGGCCAGGCCGTTACGGCCCTTGGACACATGGTGAGACACCAGGCGTTTCGACAGGCGCGCGGTCGGTGAGTCGACAAATCTCATCGGCTACTCGGCGATCAGCGCCGCAGCGCTCCAAACGTGAGCCTGGCGTCGGCCCGCTCGCAGTGCTTGGTGCGTTTGCGCTGATTCCTGCCTTGGGGCTTGTCGCACTTTTCAATTGGGCCGAAGGAGCCGTCGACGAAAACGAGCCGGCACCGCCACCGCCAAGCACCCTTGTTGCGCCACCGCCGCCGCCTGCGGCTCTGTCGACGTCGATGCTTTCGCTCCGACGATTTCCGACAGTGCTGTCACGTGAGCTGAACATTGCTGACTTCGAGCAGGCTGTGGTCCCGTTCCTCACAACCTTGAACGATCGATCCTGTGCAGCGGTTTCCGTTGATGGCATTCTGATCGGCGCACGCAACCCTCGTATCGCTGTGATCCCGGCAAGTAACCAAAAGTTGATCGTCGCCGCCGCAGCGCTCGATGTGATCGGTGCTGAGACCCGCTTGACGACCTCGGTGTCGGCTGCGGTCGCTCCAGCCGCCGGCGTGATCGGCGGCGATCTTTTCCTGGTCGGCGGCGGCGACCCACTGCTGTCTTCCGACTGGTACCCGACATCGAATCTTGAGCGGTATCCCACCCTGTCTCCGACGTCGCTCGATTCCTTGGCTGACCTAGTACGAGACGCGGGAATCACCCAAATCACCGGAGGCGTGGTCGGCGACGGCAGCCGCTACGACGACGAGTTCTTTGCACCGGGCTGGGGTGTTGGCGTGGCTGGCCTCGAGGCCGGCCCATACGACGCGTTGATGGTGAACGACAGTCGAGTGCTCAACGACCCCCAACGTGCAAACGATCCGAATGAGGGTGCCGCACGCGAGTTCACTCGGTTGCTGCAGGAGCGCGGTATCACTATTGCAAACGCAGCCTCATCGGGCATGGCGACGCCTGCAGCGACGGTCATTGGATCGATCGACTCGGCTCCGATGACCGAGATCGTCGGTGAGATGCTCGCCAACAGCGACAACAACACCGCCGAGTTGCTCGTAAAAGAGATCGGGATCGTCGGTGAAGGGATTGGTTCGCGAGAAGCAGGTGCACGAGTGATGACAGCCAAGCTTGCGGAATGGGGAATCGAAACAGCCAACATCGTGCTGTCCGACGGGTCCGGCTTAAGCCTCGACAATCGGTTGACCTGCGCTGCGATTCTTGCCGTGCTGCAGCGACATAGCCCATCGTCAGCGTTGGGCGTGGCCCTGCCGATCGCCGGTGAGACGGGCACGCTGCGCGACATCTTCACCGACCAGTCGGTCGCCGGGCGATTGATGGGCAAGACCGGCACGCTGAACAATCCACCGTTCAACACGGATCCACCGGCGGTGAAGGCGCTGTCGGGATATCTGCCGGTCGAGGGCGGCACAGCGGTGGAGTATGCGCTGGTCCTTAACGGTCCGACCATCTCTGATCAGAGCGAGTACCGGCCGATCTGGAGTGGCTTGGCCGAGGCACTCGACACGTACCCGTCCGGTGCCACCCCAGCGCAGCTCGGTCCGCGCTGAAGTGTCGGGGCGCGTCAAGCCAACCGCTTCGCCGAAGCAGACAACAGCCGTGAACATGCGGGTCGAGGTGGTGGCGTCACCACTGCGCTATCGGCGTGCGCCGATACTGTTGCTCGGTGGATTTGCCATCGTGCCGGCAGTCGGGCTGCTGCTCGGATATCAATGGCTTGATACTGAGGCCGACCTGTATGACGACAGTCGCGCCGCGGTTGCTGACCTCGAGGAGGACGGCAACAGCGATCGCGGTGACTCGTCGGCGCGTTCGATTGCTGTTGCGTCAGAGCGCGCTGTGTTGAGTACGTCGTTGTTCGATTACCGCCGCACCCCCGAGCCGGTTGCTGACCTTGCGAATGCCAATCGGCTTGCTGCGACCATTGAGCCGATTTTTGGATTTTTAAATCAGACATCGTGTGTTGCGGTCTCGGCCAATGGGATCGATGTCGCCATGCACCAAGCTGACCAATCGCTGGTCCCGGCAAGCATTCTCAAGCTCGTTGTCGCTGCAGTGGCGATCGAGGTACTTGGACCGGACTACGTTTTCGAGACAACGGTCCGTATCCCACCGATCTTCGATGGCGTGATCGGCGGCGATGTGTTCCTGGTTGGCGGCGGCGATCCGCTGCTGACCGCCGACGACTATCCGATCGACAACGATTCGTTCCCAGCGTTCAATACGACGTCACTGGATGCGCTCGCTGATGCTTTCGTGGCAAACGGTGTCGAGCAGATTACGGGCGCGGTGATCGGCGATGGGTCCCGTTACGACGACGAGTTCGTGGTTGAGGGGTGGGGCGATGGAATCGCCTTTAACGACGCCGGTCCGTACGACGCATTGCTCGTCAATGATGCGCGCGTCCTTGGCCGAAGCGGTGTGCAGGACGACCCGAACAGTGCAGCTGCTCGCGAGCTGGTGAGGTTGCTCAGTAACCGCGGTGTGCGGGTCAACAACGGGTGGGGGAGCGGCCAGGCATCGCCGCTGGCCGAAGTCATCGGCACGGTGAGGTCTGCGCCACTCAGCGACATCGTGAACGAGATGCTGATCAATAGCGACAACAACACTGCGGAGATGTTGCTCAAAGAACTTGGGGTTGTCGAGTCAGGACAGGGCACCCGGGTCGCAGGGCTGGCGGTCATCGGCCGGACGCTTGCCGAGTGGGGTGTCTCCCTCGACGGCGTCCGGGTACTTGACGGCTCAGGGCTCGATCCGAACAACGCCTTCACATGCCGGGCAATGTTGCAGGTACTCCAGCGGTCGCGCGGCACGGTTGTTGCGACAGGGCTCCCGGTTGCTGGCGAGACGGGGACGCTCCGCAGCGAATTCCTCCTCTCACCATTGGTCGGGAAGCTGTCCGCCAAGACCGGCACGCTCGGTAACCCGCCCGTTGATGAACTTCCCTTGGCTTCGAAGGCCCTGGCAGGATATGTGGACGCAGGGAATGGAGACGTGCTTGAGTTCGTGCTGATTCTCAACGACACCGAAATCGCCGACGAGACGTATGCGTCGCTCTGGCAGGTATTTTCCGAACGGTTCGACAGCTATCCGGCGGGTCCGGATGCCGCTGAACTGGCGCCTCGCTGAGCGGCGTGGCAGGGTGAGGTCATGGCGGTCATCCCGATGTTCCCCCTCGGCATGGTCTTGCTGCCGGGTGGCATTCTACCTCTCCATGTTTTTGAACAGCGATATCGCCAGATGGTGGTCGACTGTCTGCAGCAAGACGGCGAACCTGAGTTCGGTCAGGCTCTGATCACACATGGATCCGAGGCCGGGGGCGGCGACGAGCGTTCGATGGTGGGCACGATTGCCCAGATGATCAAGGTCGAGGCACTCGATGAAGAGCGCTACTCGATGGTCACGGTGGGTACGCGACGGATCCGAGTGAATGCCTGGCTCCCCGATGAGCCGTATCCGCTTGCCGATGTCGACGACTGGCCGGACGAAGACCCAGACCCGCCGGCGCTTGCATTGAACGTTGCTGCGTCACACGCTCGAGTTCGGGCAGCGCTGGCGCTCGCTGCCGAGTTGGGCGAGGTGCCGCTTGACCTCACCGAGTCCGAAATCTCCGATGATTCGCTCATCGCTACATATCACTTGGCTTCGTTGGCGCCGATTGGACCCGCCGATCGTCATCGTTTGTTGTGTGCCTCTGGACCGGCTGCACGGCTCGACATACTCGATGAAGTGCTGGATGACGTCGAGGCAATGCTCAAATTCCGTCTGAGCTGACCGACGTCATGGGTTGAATAGCCCGTTGATCTGATAGAAACTGATCCGTGCCAGACAGTGTTGACGCAACGAAACCTCCCCGCAAGCAAGACGATGCATCGCTTGGCGAGGTGATTGAGTTCGTTAAGACCTATGCAAAGCAGGAGACGCTCGGCCCGCTGAAGGGAGCTGGCTCGTGGCTGGCGTATGGCGCCGCGGCGGCTTTTGCGATGGGTCTTGGTCTTCTTCTTGTCCTGCTCGGCGTCCTGCGTCTCGTACAGACCGAATGGGATCGTTCCGCAACGGGTTCCCTGTCGTGGGTCGCCTACGCCGTCACCTTTGCGGTCACCGTTCTGCTCCTGGTGTTCACACTCATGCGGATCAAAAAGACTTACCTGAACAAAGAGCCCCTCCCGAAGAAGAAGTCCTGAGAGAAGTCGGAACCGTCATCATGGCTAAGAAGACCACCCCAAAAGCACCCAAGACGATCACCCCAGATGACTTGCGCGGCAAACTGCAGGGTCTGCAGGGAGACGTGCAGGGCAAAGTCGACGACAAGAAGACCTCCATCGCCAGCGTTGCTGCGGGCGGCGGCATGGTCCTCATGATCATTTTCTTCCTCCTCGGCAAGCGCTCGGGCAAAAAGAAGAGCGCAATCGTCGAGATCCGCCGCGTCTGATGGCGGTGTCCTGATGGCCCTGCTGCCTCGAGCGCTCCGTCCGTCGGTCGTTATCCGACGCAAAGTTATGTCGTCCGGTTTTTTCGGACGGAGCAAGGTCTGGAAGATCATCGGCGCGTTTGTTTTCGGGCAAGGCTCGATCAAGAGGTTCTTCGGCAAGAACCCTGAGACGATCACCAAGCAGAAGATTGGGTTTAACTCGTTCGTCAACGTCCTCAATGCCAAGCCGATGTCAGCGAAGCAGAGCAAGGCACTCGGGCTGACGAAGGCTGGGCTCAAAGCGCAGGCAAGTGCTGACGTCGCCGATTCTTGGGCACGCAAAGCGGTTGCCAAGCCGAAGCGCAAGATTGTCAAGCGCGCCCAGAAGACTGCAGCAATGGCGGCCGCAGATCGGCGCAAGGCCGATTACGCGCAGCTGACGCGTGCACAGAAGAAGGCTGCAAAGCAGGCGTCTTGACAGACGTGTCTTGCTCGGGGATTCGAAACAAAGCCTCTCGCACTCTCGCACTCTCGGGCCGTTTGGGTTACCATCCGCTCGACTCTCTGGACCTCGGAAGCAGGTGCTGGCCGCCGGAGATGTGGTCGGCTACTGCCGATTGGTCGAGAAGTCGTGTACACAGGGGGCCTCACGTCGAGATGGTGCTCAAGCAACGTCATCGACGACACTGACAAGCACTGGATCTGATTGATGACTGGACTCTTCGCCGTCGGCGAAAAAGCGTTGCTGCTCGACAGCAAGAAGCGTCGCTACATGATTGACCTCGCCGACGATGGCGAGTTCCATAGCCACAACGGCTTCGTTTCGCACAGCCAAATTCTTGGTCATCCCGAAGGCGTGTTCGTCAACTCGACGAAAGGGTCGGAGTACATCGTCATTCGGCCGACGCTTGAGGACTTCGTCGTCGAAATGCCGCGCGGCGCACAAGTCATCTACCCGAAGGATCTCGGTCCTATTTGTATGCTCGCCGACATCGGTCCGGGTGTGAAGGTTTTCGAGACCGGTATTGGCTCGGGAGCCTTGTCGATGACGATGCTTCGCTATGGCGCCGAAATTGTTGGCTACGAACTCCGCGAAGACTTTGCGAATCGTGCCAAGAAAAACGTCGAAAGCTTCCTCGGACCCGAAGCAATGTCGCGATATGACATCCACATTCGCGATGGCTATGAGCCGATCGACCCTGAACACGGTCCGTTTGATCGCGTCGTGCTCGACATCCCGGAGCCGTGGAATGTCGTGCCGCATGCCGAGTCCGCGCTACGCGCCGGTGGAATTCTTGTCGCGTACACCCCGTCGATCACACAGGCTGCCAAGGTCCGCGAGGCCCTGAAGGGCAAATGGATCGACGCCCGCACGCTCGAGGTGTTGCATCGCGGCTGGCACATCGAAGGTCAGGCTGTGCGGCCCGACCATCGCATGGTGGCCCACACAGCGTTCCTGACTATTGCTCGGTTCCTGGGCAAGAGCGAACGCGGCCCGAAACCGATCACCTGAGCGTCTTAGCCGCCGCAGTAACCGGTCAGACCTTGGCGTGACGCACTGCTCAGTTAGTGGGGATGAGTCGGAGAGATTCGCCGAGGCCGTCGAGCATCGTGTCGGTGCTTGGCCAGGGCATTTCTGGATTGCCGCTGACGAGGTCGACGATGCCGTGGATCCAAGTGTGCGTCTGAATGGCGACGTCGAAGGCGACACGGTCGTCGTGGTTTGCTTCGAGTACACGTGCGATGAGGTCGACGAGAATACCGAATGCGTCGACGGCCGAAGTGGTCGGCTTGAGGCCCAGATTGAGGCGGTTTGCGAAGATCACCCGGTATTGCCCGCGGTGCCGCATAGCGAACGCGATGTAGTTCAAGCCAGTGTTGTGGAAGGCGACGTACGGATCTGCTGAGCTGTCTTTTCCCTTTTGCATCGCATCGCGAAAGTTGGTCCAGCAATAGTCGACGGCCTGGGTCAGGAGGTCGAGGTGATCGTCAAAGTGGCGATACACCGCAGTCGGGGAAACGCCGGCCAGACGTGCGACCGCCCGAAGCGAGATTGCCTCGATCGACTCGTGAGTTGCCATCAACTCAGCAGCAGCGTCGAGCAGATCGATGCGGAGCTTGGCACCCTCACCTCGCACCGAACGCTGGCGGGGTTCGCTCCTGCTTTGCGTCGCCCCGGCCATGCCATTGATCGTATCTGCACACGTATCAACCAATCGGACAGGCCGTGTCAGGCGCAGGCCGGTTGTGTGCGAGCGATTACAGGAGCCGACGCTGTGCAATCGCTCACCCAAAGCCAGAGGGAATGCGCCAGAGAGACGGGAGAGTGCCGATACGCGCAACGAGGCGCGAACAGACGATCGCGAGCCGTTCAGAATCTGGTGCTGCTCAGGAGCAGCAGAGCGCTACGGCTCGATGTAGATGCACTCGCCGGGACATTCCTCGGCGGACTCGACAACAGCGTCAAGCAGCTTGTCGGGGAATGCAGCGAGGCCTTCAGCGCCTTCGAGGTTGCCCTTCGCCTGAGCAAAGATCTTGTCGCCTTCGACGACATACGCAAGGCCATCGTCTAGCAATGTGAAGACGTCGGGTGCGATTTCCTCGCAGAGACCGTCACCGGTACAGAGATCCTGATCGATCCAGACCTTCATGTCAGTTGGCTCTCTTTTCGTAATGGGTTCTGAGCGAGTGCTCGGAAGCGAGGGCAAGACGTTCGTCGAATCACCGGTGGAGGTGAAGACTTTATACGGACTCGGGGATGTACAGGTGCATCTGAAGGTGGCGATGCGTCGGGCAGGGGGAGAGTCACTCGGTGTACATTCGGGTCATGGCGAGCCCGGACGAATCGACCGCTGACGACGAATCGACCGCTGACTTGGAGGCTCAGGCGGCCAGCCTCCGCGAAGAGATTGCACATCTCCGCGGTCGGCTGTCTGATTTTCCTCGGCGGATGCGTTCGCTGGAAGAGCGATTGCTGGAGACCAAGGGCCAACTCGCGCACGCCGTCGGACAAAACGAAAAGCTCTCCTACACGCTGCGCGAGGCGCGTGAGCACATTACGACGCTGCGCGAGGAAGTCGACAAGCTCAGCCAGCCGCCATCTGCGTACGGGGTTGTCGTTGGTAAGAACGATGATCAGACCGTCGACGTACTCACGAGCGGTCGCAAGATGCGTGTGTCGCTCCACCCCGACATCGACCACGAGCTGCTCAGTCGAGGCGCCGAGGTCGTGTTGAACGAAAGCTTCAACGTTGTTATGTCGCGTGAGTCAGAGATCACTGGCGAGGTCGTCACGGTCAAAAACCTCATGGACGACGGCATCAGGGCACTCGTCGTGGGTCGCGCCGATGAGGAGCGCGTCTGCGAATTGGCCGACAGTCTGCGGGGCACACTCATCCGGAGCGGCGACCATATGCGTCTCGACGTCCGATCGAACCTGTTGCTCGAAAAGCTGCCGCGGCCTGAGGTCGAAGATCTCCTCCTCGAAGAGGTGCCCGACATCTCTTACACCGACATTGGTGGCCTTGACGAGCAGATTGAGCAGATCGCCGACGCTGTTGAGCTGCCGTTCCTGCATCACGATCTTTTTGCTGAGCATCAGCTGCCGGCACCGAAGGGGATTTTGCTGTACGGGCCTCCTGGTTGCGGCAAGACGCTGATCGCCAAGGCTGTCGCCAACAGCCTCGCCAAGAAGGTCGCCGACAAGGTAGGAGAGGGCAAGGGCCGCTCGTACTTCATCAATATTAAGGGTCCCGAGCTTCTTAACAAGTACGTCGGCGAGACCGAGCGCCAAATCCGGCTCGTCTTCCAGCGTGCCCGAGAGAAGAGCGACGAGGGCTGGCCGGTCATCGTGTTCTTCGACGAGATGGACTCGATGTTCCGCACCCGCGGCACAGGTATCAGCTCCGACATGGAGTCCACCATCGTGCCCCAACTCCTGGCTGAGATCGACGGCGTCGAAGGCCTGAAGAACGTGATCGTTATTGGTGCCACCAACCGTGAAGACCTGATCGATCCGGCAATCCTGCGCCCGGGCCGCCTCGACGTAAAGATCAAGATCGAACGCCCGAATGAAATCGGCGCCCGCTCGATCTTCGCTCAGTACCTCACGAACGAGATCCCGCTCGACCAGTCGGAGTCGATTGACTCGATGCTCGATGCCACAGTCAGCGAGATGTATAGGGAAGACGAGGCCAACCAGTTCCTTGAGGTCACGTACCAAAACGGTGACAAAGAGATCATGTACTACAAGGACTTCAGCTCTGGAGCCATGATCGAGAACATCGTGCGCCGGGCCAAAAAGCTTGCGATCAAGCGGGTTATCAATGGTGGCGAAAAGGGCGTTCGTACGCAGGATCTGCTCGACTCGATCAAGCAGGAGTACAAGGAGCATCAAGACCTGCCGAACACAACGAACCCCGATGACTGGGCACGGATCTCCGGCAAGAAGGGCGAGCGGATCGTCTTCATTAGGACACTTGTCAGCGAAGACACCGCCGACGACTTGGCCGGCGGCCGAGCCATCGAGCGGGTTCAAACCGGCCAGTATCTGTAGACCGGATCAGAAGAACGGGCTGACAAACACGGTTGGTTCGGGCTCCGGCTCGACGGCCTGGCGGGGGCCAATTCGGAGGGCACGCATCGCCCAGGCACCGACGATTGGGCCAGGTGCAAGGATCAAGAATGCCCAGCCCCAGCCGTGGGCGTCACGAATGATCGGCACGAGGAAGATTGTGAACACGGTAAGCACGAATCCGGCAGCAAGCTGCAAGGTGAGCGCCGTTCCCGCATAGCGCGGGTCAACGACCTCGGTGACGATTGCGCTGAACTGGGCACTGTCGGCCACGACCCAGAAGCCCCACACCAGACCGACACCCAAGACAATAGGCGTCGGTGCGTCGAGCAGGAAGCCCATCACGACAGCGACGCTTGCTGACCATCGCATCGCAAGGGCTGCTGCGTCAGACCGTGAACGGCGGTCGCTAACCAGGCCGGCGTAGACCGAACCCCCGGCACCGGCAGCGATGACGGTGAACGCAGCAAGGCTCGCAACGCGTGTCGACGTGAACACCTCGCTGTAGAACGCAGCAATCCACGCCCACATCGCATACAGCTCCCACATGTGTCCGAAGTAGCCGGCGCTGGCGAGGCGGAATTCGCGATTGGCGACAATCGCTCGCAGTTGTGCGGGATCGAAGGTTGCCAACGACGGTGTGTATGGCCCCGCCGTGCACCCCCGTAAGGCAATGGCACCACCGAGGAACGTCAGGCCTGAGGCGATCAAAAGTGTGGCGCGCCATTCAAGACCACCGAGTGCGTTGATCAGGTGAGGGAGTGCCGAGCCGATGGTCAATGCTCCGATCATCACCCCGAGTGCGAGGCCGCGACCGGTCCGGAACCAGCTCGACATCGCCTTGAGCGCTGGAGGGTAGACCGCTGCCAGAAAAGCTCCCGTGACGAATCGCGCGACCAGCGCCAGGCCTGGCCCGTCGAACAAGACAATCGTTGCGTTCGCGATTGATGCGCCGGTCGCTCCGGCGAAAACCAGCCGTAATGGGGCTATGCGGTCGGCGAGGTTGGTCACGGCCGTGATGACCGCTCCGGCGACGAAGCCGAGCTGCACAACGATCACGAGCCAGCTTGCTGTGGCGTTCGACAGCTCCCAGTCGACTCGGAGCTGCCCGAGCACGGCTGCGGTAGAGAACCAGGTCGACATGGCCAAGACGAGTGCAACAGCTAAGACAATCAGCTCGCGGTATCTCGGCTGCATCGGGCTTGGTCTCATTCGCACACACAACGGAACCACACTGGCGTGTCGTCCATTCCGTTGGGCAGCATCGCTCTCGGAAACTTCTCTCTGATTTGTGACTGACAGTTCCTGAGAACCCCGGGTCGGTCTGGCGCGATGTGGGTACGGTTGGTTGGGTGGCAACGACTCGTAAGCATGACATCGTGGTTTTCGGAGCAACGAGCTTTGTCGGGCAGATCCTCTGCAAGTATCTGGTGGACCGGCATGGCACCGACGGAGAGACTGTCAAGTGGGCTATCGCTGGCAGGAATGCGCAAAAGCTCGAAGCGGTCGCTGAATCGACAGGCGCCGACGTGCCCCGGATCGTCGCTGATGCCGATGACGCCGACGCGATTGCAGCACTTTGCGCCTCGACGAAGCTAGTGATTTCAACCGTCGGCCCATACGCCTTGTATGGGTCGAAGCTGGTTGCCGCTGTGGCCGAAGCAGGCATCGACTACTGCGACCTCACCGGTGAGCCGCAATGGATGCAGCGCATGATCGACCGTTACCAGGAGCGCGCCGTCGAGACCGGTGCCCGGATCGTCCACGCTTGCGGATTCGACTCGGTGCCGAGCGATCTCGGCGTCTGGTACACCCAGCAGGCAGCCATGAAGCAGTTCGGTGCGCCGTGTACGACCATCAGCATGGGTGTCAAGGCAATGAAGGGTGGCGCAAGTGGGGGCACCGTTGCCTCGATGATGAACATGATGGAAGAAGTTTCCGCAGACCCGAGCCTGCGCAAGGTTCTCGCGAATCCGTACGCGCTCGGTGCGAAGGGCGATCGCAAAGGCAAGGAGCAGCCGAACGTCACCTTGCCTGTGCACGACGACGGCCTCGACTCCTGGTTGGCGCCATTCGTTATGGCTGGCACGAACACGCGAGTGGTCTTGCGCACGCACTCGCTGCTGAACCACGTCTGGGGCGACGACTTCACCTACGGCGAAGCAATGATGATGGGCAACGGCATGGCTGGCCGGGCCAAGGCACTCGGTTTTAGTGGTGGCCTGGGCGGCTTCATGAGTGCAGCGTCGGTCGGGCCGATGCGCAAAGTGCTGGGCAAGTTCCTGCCCGAGCCCGGCGAAGGACCGTCGCCGGAGGCTCAGCTCGCGGGCTTCTTCGACATCAGGTTCCACGGCACGACAACATCTGGCGACACGATCATCACCAAGGTGACCGGCGATCGTGACCCTGGATACGGCTCCACGTCCAAGATGCTCGGCGAGGCTGCAATGGCCCTCCTCGAATCAGAGACGCAAGGCGGCTTTTGGACACCGGTGACGGCGCTTGGCGCGCCGTACATCGATGCGCTTGTCGAACATGCGGGCCTCACCTTTGAAATTCTCTGATGGCGTTCTGACCGAACGAACCGGACCAGTCCACGGCCCGCAGGTAGCTTGAGAGCATGGCCCTCCCGAAGGTGCTCGGCATCGAAACCGAATATGGAATCGTCGTCCGTGGCGCCGACAACAACCCTGTGTCGGCGTCGTCGTTATTGATCAACGCGTACATTTCGTCGATCGCCCGCAAGCGCGGGCGAATCGGCTGGGACTTTGAAGACGAACAACCGTCAAATGATGCCCGCGGCGAATCGGTAGACGCGTCGATGGCCCCCGAGGTTGAGACCACGCTCGTCAACGCGGTGCTGACAAATGGCGCGCGCTACTACGTTGATCACGCACACCCCGAGATCTCGTCACCCGAGGTCACCAACGCACGTGAAGCCGTGATTTGGGATCGTGCTGCCGACGAGATCATTCGGGCGTCGATGACCCGTGCGAACGCCGTGCTTGCGCGCGACCCGCAGAATGCTGACGGCGCCGAAGTCATCATTCATAAGAACAATTCGGACGGTAAGGGCAACAGCTATGGCTGCCACGAAAACTTCTTACTGAGTCGGGATTTGCCGTTCGGCCGGATGGCGAGCCAGATCACGCCGCACTTCGTTACACGGCAAATTTTTTGCGGTGCCGGCAAGGTCGGCTGCGAACTTCCGGGTCGCCCGCACGACGACATCGGCTACCAAATCAGCCAGCGTGCCGATTTCTTTGAAGAGGAAATCGGTCTCGAAACGACATTGAAACGGCCGATCGTCAACACCCGCGACGAACCCCACGCCGACCCCCAAAAATACCGTCGACTCCACGTGATCGTGGGCGACGCAAACATGAGCGAGGTCGCCACCTACTTGAAGGTCGGGACTTCGTCGATCATTCTGTCGATGATTGAAGATGACGAACTCGGTGATGATTGGCTGCTCGGCAATCCGGTCGCCGCAATTCGCCAGGTGAGCCACGATCCATCGCTGCGCCAGACGATCATGCTGCGCGACGGCAGTCGCGCAACTGCACTTGAGGTCCAGTGGGGCTTGTTTGAGCGAGCGCAAAAGTACGCGCAGACCCACGGCCTTGAGTCAGTGGGCGAGGCTGTCGGGTCCGACATCTTGGCCAAGTGGGAGACGGTCCTTCAGGGGCTTGAAACCGACCCCGATTCGATGGCGCATTGGGTCGACTGGATTGCGAAGAAACGCCTGGTCGAGGGATACGCCGATCGGCACGGCCTCGCCCCAGGCACGGCTCGCCTCAAGGCAATCGACCTCCAGTACCACGACATGCGACCGGACAAATGCTTGGCTGATCGTGTTGGATTGGACACGCTGGTCACGATGGATGAGGCAGTTGCGGCGATGACTGCACCGCCGCCGAGCACCCGGGCGTACTTCCGAGGTGCCTGCCTTGCCAAGTTTCCGGATGAGATCGTTGCGGCTAACTGGGACTCGCTGGTCTTCGACGTCGGGCGTGATCCCCTCCGTCGAGTACCGATGATGGAGCCGCTCAGAGGTACCGCCGACCACGTCGCGGCACTGCTCGACGGGTGCGATACTGCACGCGAACTTCTCGATCGACTGGGCCAGTAGCCAAAAGTTCAATACAGTTCGACACAGTGCTCGGTCAACGAGCAGTAGCTAGAAGGGGAGACAACCAATGGCCGAACGGATTCAAAAGTCCAAGCCCACTCAAGACACTGAAGAGCACGTCGACACAGCGGCTGATGCTGTCACCGAGACCGGCGACAAAATCAAAGCTGATATCGACGATCTGCTTGACGAAATCGACGAGGTACTCGAAACGAACGCCGAGGATTTCGTCAAGTCGTACGTCCAGAAGGGCGGGCAGTAAACCCGTGGCGATGCCGTATTTCTCCCCGAGCGATGACCCCGGGTCGAGTTTTCCTGAACTCCTCAGGCGCATCGGGATGTCGCCAGACGTTTCGACCAATGGGTCCGTCGTCGGGGCCAGCTTTGCGGTTCCGCATGCGACGACATGTGTCGCCCTGAAGTGCGAGGGTGGCGTCGTGATGGCGGGGGACCGTCGGGCGACGTCTGGCAATATCATTTCCCACCGCTCGATGGAGAAGGTCGTGCAGGCCGATCGGCACAGTGCTGTGGCAATCGCCGGTGCAGCCGGGCCAGCAATGGAAATGGTCAAGATGTTCCAGCTGCAATTGGAGCACTACGAGAAGGTCGAGGGTTCGTCGCTGAGCCTCGAAGGTAAGGCGAATCAGCTGTCGGCAATGGTGCGCAGCAACCTGCCCGCTGCGATGCAGGGCATGGTGGTCGTGCCGATTTTCGCTGGCTACGACGTACGGCGCGAAGTCGGTCGTCTGTGGGATTTTGATGCCACCGGTGGCCGATATGAAGAACGCAATCACGTGTCGACAGGCTCTGGCAGCCTGCACGCGAGCACGGTGATCAAGGTCGGATTTCGTGACGGATTGTCTCGCGACGACGCAATCCAACTGGCGTGCCGCTCGCTCTGGGAGGCTTCCGACGCCGACAGCGCGACCGGCGGCCCCGACGCACTCCGCGGGATCTATCCGGTGGTGGCCGCGATCGATGCCGACGGCTGGGAACGTGTCGACGACGCTGACCTTGCCGTTCGATTTGAATCAATCGTGAATGAAGTGAGCAACCGATGAGCCAGCCGTTCTACGTCGCACCCGAACAAATGATGAAAGATCGCGCCGACTATGCGCGAAAAGGCATCTCGCGAGGACGTGCCCTAGTCGCGATTCGGCACAACGATGGCATCGTCATCGTCGCCGAGAACGCATCTGAGACGCTCCGCAAAGTCTCTGAGATCTACGACCGCATCGCCTTTGCCGGCGTTGGTAAGTACAACGAGTTCGACCAGCTTCGTGTCGCAGGTGTACGCGCCGCTGACCTCAAGGGCTTCCAATACTCCCGAGACGATGTCGACGCGCGCAGCTTGGCGAACAGCTATGCCCAGATGCTCGGCAACATCTTCACCCACGAGATGAAGCCGATGGAGGTTGAAATTCTCGTTGCCGAAGTCGGCCTTGATGGGTCTGGCGACCAGATGTTCCATCTGCTCTACGACGGCACTGTGGTCGACGAACGGAACTACGCGGCTCTTGGCGGCGATGCTGAAGCAATTCGTGGCCGTCTCGGCGAAGGCTTCACTGACGGTCTCGATCGGGGTGCAGCGATTCGGGTGGGTCTCGCGGCGCTGAGCGGGCCCGATCGTGAAATCGCAGTGAGCGATCTCGAAGTCGCTGAGCTTGCCCGTGGCAGTGAGCGGCGGTGCTTCGCTCGTGTCGACTCCACAACTCTCGCCGAACTTCTCGCCTGAGACTCGAATTTTCTCTCTGTGTTTGTGTCCATGATGACTTTGGCGTGGATACCAGCCAAAACATCAGGTCAACCTTGTGTTACGGCACCTGGGTATCGAAGTCAGGCCATAACCTAGGGCCCGATGGAAGCAAGTAATGAGCCGTTCGGTTGGTCGACATCTATTGATGTCTACGGCTGCGAAGTTGACCGACTCGAATCAGCCGAGGTGATCACGCAGTTCTCGGTTGAACTGTGCGATGACGTGCTTGGCATGAAGCGGTACGGCGATCCCATTATCGAATGGTTCGGAGTCGCCGATCCCAAAACGGCAGGGTTCTCGCTCGTTCAGTTGATTGAGACGTCCAGTGTTGTCGCGCATTTCTCGGGTGACCGCAAGAGCGCGCACCTCGATGTGTTCTCGTGCGCTCCGTTCGATGCAGCTGATGTCGAGCGATTCTGCTCAACCTATTTCGGTGGAACCAGTTCGACGTCGAACACTGTCACGCGACAGTAAGTCATGGACGTTGTGAGATGAGCCCCGTGTAGTGGTCAAGTTGTTGTGCGACTCTTGATGCCCGATCGTCGGGCAGGAAGAATCCACATCGACATGAGCACAAGCAAGCGCCGGCGGCACACGCCGGAACAGATCATCTGCAAGCTCGCTGAGGGCAACAAACTTCTCGGCGGCGTTCAGGAATTCGACGAGGTGTGTCGGCATCTTGAGATTGCTGAGTCGACTTGGCGTCGCTGGGTTGCCCAATACGGCGGGATGAAAGCCAACGACGTGAAACGGCTCAAAGAGCTGGAGGGCGAGAACGCCCGACTGAAGCGGCTGCTGGCCGATGCCGCCGCCGATCACGACCACCGAGGTTGAGCTGCGCGCCTGGCTGCGGAATTTCTCGACCGAGCGGCCTCGATGGGGTTGGCGACGCGCCGCGAAGATGGCGCGCCGGGCTGGCTGGAACGTCAACAACAAGCGGATCCAGCGGCTATGGCGCGACGAGGGACTGCGGGTGCGAGAGGGCCTCGTTCGCTCGCTCGGAACTGTTGCCGACGCGTACGACAACGCGATGACCGAATCACTCTGGGATCGGATGCAGGATGAGCTACAAGACCGTCATAAATGGGCAACGCGCCTCGAGCTGTCCATCGCGATCTCCGACTGGATCGAAGCGTTCCACGATCCTGTTCGACGTCACAGCGCACTCAGCTACATCTCACCATTCGAGTTCGAACGACGAAACGAAGACACCACAACCGGCGCCTGAAACTCCCACCCCGAAGTCAAAATCAGCGAGCCGTATTAAGGCCGTCTTGGCGAACGGGTCGAAGCACCCAATTGCACATATCGAGGCGAGGGCGGCGCTCGGCGTTCAGCTCATCGCTGAATCGAAAGAAAGCCAAGCGCTCGGTGCATTCGACCGCGATGATCGGTCGGTCGTAGCGGACATGCTTGGCTTCAAGAAAAACTGGTCTTCGCAATGCACAGCGTCGCTACACCGTTCCACCTGAGCACGAATCTGCCCGACGACACCCGATACGGCGCCACCCGTGCGCACAACCGGTCAATGAGCGAGTTCGTGGCCAACGACAGCTGGCTGATGGGCGTCGTTGTCGTGTCACGGAACAACCCGAAACTCGCCCTCGTCGAAGTAGTATCCGCAGCCGGGGCCGACCTCGAAGCGGCGTGGTTGCTGCATATGGCAGCAGGGGAGCGGTCACCGAGTCACGTCGATCTGGACTCGTTCTGGGAGCGCTTGGCCGGCTGGGGTCGACCATTCGTTTTGCACGTCGGAGGGGCGTCGTTGCAGCTCGATCCTTTGTGGACGAACGCCTGCCGCGCGACTGGGTGAGCGGTGGCGAAAACGTCCGAAGTAAAGATGGGGCTACCTTGCACCAGGAGCCCGAAAAGTTCCTATCGATGTTGCTATTGGAGGGCATCTTCGAGAAGCTCCCAAAGTTGCGTGGCGCAGCGGTCGAGCTGTGTTCCAGCGATGCTGACCCGGATGGTCCGGTCGTGGATCCGCATCGACCAGTACCTCGCCGAACTGAAGAGCGTCCAGAGTGAGACGATCCGGGAACAATTGGGGTTCACACCATTTGCTTGTGAAAACATTGGCTTGCTCACGGACACCAGCTCTGGCGACAGCTACCTCTTTTCGAGCGACTACCTGGATGTCGTAGCCGGCGCGGACCCGATTGGCCGTTTCGAAAAGTCGCTGAACGATCGCAGCGAGCAGGTCCGGGCAAACTTCTATGCCGAGAACTTCTTCAAGCTTTTTCCTGCCGCACGCGTTCACCGAGTCTGCTGGCCGACGGGCCACAGCCCGCTGACCTGGATTAGATTGGTAGGGGTGAGGAGCAACTGATGGAACGCCGGATCTACGGACTCGAGAACGAGTACGGCATCACCTGCACGTTGCGCGGCCAACGTCGCCTCAGCCCTGATGAAGCCGCTCGGTATCTCTTTCGACGGGTGGTTTCTTGGGGACGTAGCTCGAACGTCTTCTTGCAAAACGGAGCTCGGTTGTATCTTGATGTGGGATCGCACCCCGAGTATGCGACACCTGAATGCGACTCGATCTACGAATGTGTCGTCCACGACAAGGCGGGTGAACGTATTGTTGAGCAGCTCGTCGAGTCGGCCGACGAAAGACTGGCCGAAGAGTCGATCCGCGGAACGATTTACCTCTTTAAAAACAACACCGACTCCGCGGGCAACAGCTATGGCTGCCACGAGAATTACTGCACGAGCCGTGACGCCGACCTCAGCAAGTACGCCGAGGTGCTCATCCCGTTCTTCGTGAGCCGTCAGATCTACGCAGGTTCTGGCAAAGTACTGCAGACCGCTCGCGGCGCGACGTTCTCTATCGCGCAGCGTGCCGAGCACATTTGGGAAGGCGTCTCGTCGGCGACCACGCGCAGCCGCCCAATCATCAACACACGTGATGAGCCCCACGCTGATGCCGAGAAGTACCGACGGCTCCATGTCATTGTCGGTGACTCGAACATGAGTGAGTACACGACCTTCCTGAAGATTGGTGCAGCGGCCTGCATGCTGCGGATGCTCGAAGACCCCAACGTCGTCTTGCGCGATATGACCCTCGAAAATCCGATCAGGGCGATTCGTGAGATGAGCCATGACCTCACATGTCGCCGCACCGTACGCCTCGCAAACGGTCGGGAAGTCAGCGCCCTTGACATCCAACGGGAGTACCTCGATCGGGCGCTGCGGTACGCCGACGGGCCGGGTTTTCCGCCGTTGGAGCAGAAGGCCCTGGAGATGTGGGAGCACTGCGTTTCCACGATTGAAGATGATCCGCTCAAACTTGACCGAGAGGTCGACTGGGTAATTAAGTACAAGCTGATCGAGAAGTTCCGGGAGCGGCACGACCTGCCACTCGGTCATGCCCGAGTGCAGTTGCTTGATCTGCAATACCACGATGTCACACGGAGCCGCAGCCCGTTCTACAAGATGCAGGATCGCGGGCTCGTCGAGCGGATCTGTACGGATGAGGACATCAACACCGCTATGGACGTCCCACCGCAGACCACGCGTGCACGGCTGCGCGGTGAGTTCGTCAAGCGCGCCAAGGAAAAGAAACGTGACTACACCGTCGACTGGGTGCACTTGAAGCTGAATGACCAGGCTCAGCGAACGGTGCTGTGCAAGGACCCGTTTAAGAGTCACGACGAACGTGTCGATCGGCTGATTGAAACGCTCTGATCATCGAGGTCAACACCGGAGTAGGCAGGCTGAATCCACGTGCCACCGATCGGCTGCTTCAGCCAGATACCGTTGAGGTGTTGTGAAGATTCAGAACAATGGGGCATTGTGGCCCCCTCCCCCGGGCCCGGCGCGTCGTGCTCCGGTTGATGATCCATGGTCGAACGATCCCGAAAATGGCTTCGTTGCACCACTTTCTGTTGAAGAGGCAGCGGCGACTAGCTATGGCGCCGGCTATGGCGCCGGCTATGGCGCCGGCAAAAGCGAGTCAAATCGCCCGATGTCGAGAAAATCTTCAGGAACGCGAGCCTTCGTCGATTGGGTCGTCGTCGTCACGGTCGCGCTCCTCGTGGCGTTCGTTGTCCGTGGCTTCGTGTTGGCTCACTTCGTCGTTGACGGCCAGTCGATGGCGACCACGCTCGACACTGGTGATCGCATCTTCGTGAACAAACTGTCGTACCGACTCCATGATCCGCGACGCGGTGATGTGGTCGTCCTCCACCAGCTGACCAACGCGACCGAACGCGACTTGATCAAGCGAGTGGTTGGTTTACCCGGCGAAACGATCGAGATGATCGGCTGCGTCGTACGGATTACCGCAGCGACCGATTCCACTCCGCAGGCGCTCGACGAACCGTACCTCGGCGAAAAGGATCGGACCCCCGGGCAGTGCGGCGAGGACTTCGCATCACTGGTCATCCCAGACAACTTCGTGTTTGTGCTTGGCGATAATCGTGGCGGATCCCAAGACAGTCGCAACCTCGGAGCGATTAACGAAGATGATCTTGTCGGCCGTGCGTTCGTGGTGTTTTGGCCGAGGGAGCATTGGCAGTGGTTGTGAGCACGGCTTCGCCGTGCGAGCGACTGGCGTCGCTCCGTGGCTGACGCCACATTCACAATTTTCTCGGGCCTGGCGGCCCGACTCGCTCTCGCTCGGCGGTGCACACATCGACACTCGGCTGGTCGATCACTCATGTCACACTTTGGTCAGACCGGAGCGTGACAGCTCAGTTGGGGATGGGACCGCCGATTTCCTTTCGGAAGGCATCCATCATGATGTCGACGTGGTCGCTGAAGACGGCGTCAAGGCCCATGCGAAACGCAGCCTCCAATTGGTCGTCGAACTGTAGGTCCCATCCGAACGCGTAGAGGTTGAACCGGTGGAACAGGGCGGCCAAACCGCCGTTCCAGTCGGTGCGATGCATGTTGACGCCGTCGATGCCATGATGAGCCAACGACGCTGCTCGTCGTTCGGGGCCTTCTTTCAGGCGCCCGAGGCGCGTCGAATTCAAAATCTTGACGTCAGGAAATTCAGGGCGGTAGGCGACACACCGATCGAAGTCAGGATCGCACAGCCATGTTCGAGGAAGCATCGCCGGGTCGACGGAGCGCACGTCCTCGACGATGACTGCGGCGGCCTGCGGATCTTTTACGTCGAGTGAGAGTTCGTAGTCGGTTCCGCAGCGTTCGAGGAGCTCAACCAGGGTCGGAATGTGCTCGGGAAGGTCGGCGTGCAGCAGGCCGCTGATCGGTTTGCGGCGGATTCCTCGCTTGATCACACCGTCGTGATCGAGCACCGCAATGCCATCGGCCGTGAGCCAGACATCGCTCTCGAGTCCAGAGGCGCCGAGCCTGAGTGCTAGCTCAAATGCGTCAAGCGTGTTCTCGGGTGCATGGGCACGCGCACCCCGATGGGCGAACGTGATCGGCGGGTCGAGACGAGATGGTAGACGTTGTTGCACTGAACGAGATGATGCCAGCCCCGTAGACTGAAAAACGTGTTCAACCTCCAGGGCAGCGAGATCATCGTCATTCTGCTGCTAGCCCTCGTCATTCTTGGGCCGGAAAAATTGCCGGACGCGGTCCGTAAGTTCGCCCAGACATACGGCGAGCTAAAGAAAATGGGTAGCGGATTTCAGTCCGAGCTCAAGTCGGTTCTTGACGAGCCAGTGCGCGAAATGAAAGAAACCGCTCGTCTGGTCCGCGACGCTGCGGATCCGCAAAAGATCGCCGAGCAGGCTGCCGAAGATGGCGCTTTGCGTGAAGCGGCTCAGTCAGCTGACCGGGCGGCTATCACCGACGTCCCGATCACTGACGCGGCGCTCGAATCAACCGACCCTGCTTACAACGGAGCTGCGTCGGCCGGCGAATCGCAACCCGCTCCGCATGACGAGTCGACCACCGGAGGGCCGACCGCTGGTCACCATGTGTCCAGTCACGATGATCCCGAGGATTGGCCGCCGGCGGTAATCAACCAGATTGCAGCGGCCAACGCCCGCGGTCCGATCGAACCAGTCATTCCTGAGGCGTTGACCGATGAAGTCGACCATGCGATCGACGATGCCGATCAGCCCGTGATTGCTGTCGACGTGGTCGCAGATGCTGACGTGACCGCAGGATGAGTACCGTGACTGATGAAGCCGAGGCAGGGGTTGACGAGACGCTCACGCTGACTGAGCATCTCGCCGAACTGCGGACCCGAATCATCCGAGCAGCGCTTGCAGTGCTGATCGGCATGGTCGTCATCATTGCGTTCTACGACCAGGTGCTCGGGTTCCTTCTGCAGCCGTACCGAGATCTCTGTGATTCGCGCGGCAGAGACTTCTGCGATGCGGACGGTCTCTTCATCACGGGTCCGACCGAGGGGCTCTCGACTCGCATCCGGGTCGGTATGTACGGCGGCATCATTGCTGCGCTGCCAGTCATTCTTTGGCAGATTTGGCGCTTCGTTGTGCCGGCATTGCACGCCAAGGAACGTAAGTACGCGGTTCCATTTGTCCTGTCGTCCGTCTTGCTTTTTGCCGCTGGTGGAAGCCTCGCTTACATCACCGTCGGGCGAGCACTCGAATTCCTGATCAGCTGGGCTGGTGAGGATGTCAGCGAGATCTTCACGGTGGGCAGCTACATCAGCCTGATTGGGCTGATGATCTTCGCCTTTGGAGTCGGTTTTCTTCTTCCGGTCCTGTTCGTTTTCCTCCAATTGGTCAACGTGGTAGCTCCGAAGACGCTTTTGAAGAGCTGGCGATATGCCACGATCGGCGTGTTCGTTCTCGCAGCCGTGATCACACCATCGGGTGACCCAGTCACCCTGATGATGCTGGCGCTGCCGATGCTGTTCTTGTATTTTGTCGCAATCTTGGTGGGCTGGTTGGTGCTCCGCAAGCGGCCGACTGTCTGACCGTGCGTGCCGACCGAGCTGAACTGATCGCTCGCTACAAATTCCCGATTGACCGATTTCAGCTTGAAGCGTTTGACGCGCTCGACGATGGCAAACACGTTGTTGTCGCAGCGCCGACGGGCAGTGGCAAGACCGTCGTTGCCGAGTACGGAATCGAATCGGTATTCCGTGACGGCAAGCGCGCGTTCTACACGGCGCCGATCAAGGCGCTGTCAAATCAGAAGTATCGCGATCTAGTTGCGATGCACGGTGAGGACGCTGTCGGTCTCCTGACTGGCGACAACTCGATCAACGGTGATGCTCCGATCGTGGTGATGACGACCGAGGTCTTGCGCAACATGATTTACGGCCGGGCGGGCCAACTCTCGGATCTCGGCCTTGTCGTGCTCGACGAGGTGCATTTCCTGCAAGACACGTTTCGTGGGCCGGTCTGGGAAGAGGTGATGATCCACCTGCCCCATCATGTTCGGCTGGTGTGCCTGTCAGCGACGGTCAGCAATGTCCAGCAGCTCGCTGACTGGATCTCGACGGTGCGCGGCCCCACGCACGCCGTCACCGAGTCGCAACGGCCTGTCGAGCTGGCGAATCAGTATCTCGCGAAGGATCGCAACGAAGACCGTCTGCACCTGCTGCCGACGTTCGTCAACGGTGCGCCGAATCGTGACGCAGTGCGGCTCGATGAATCGGCAATCCGTCGCGGCCCCGGCGGCAGGCGTGGTCATGATCGAGACGATCGAATCGGATCCGGCAACCAAAAGGGAGCGCATCGCCGCAAGCTTGTCCCGCCGGGACGGGTCGAGACCTTGAAGCTGCTCCATCAACAGAATATGCTGCCGGCGATCTTTTTCATCTTCAGCCGGAATCAGTGTGACGAAGCGGCTCGCTCGTGTGTCGAGTTTGGTGTTGGCCTGACAACGGACGAAGATCGGAGGGCGATCCGCGAGATCGTCGATGCTCGCCTTGGGGGGCTCGACTCGGCCGATCTCGCCGTCCTCGGTTACGACCAGTTTCTTTTGCAACTCGATGCAGGCGTTGCGGCCCACCACGCCGGCATGGTGCCGCCCATGAAAGAAGTCGTCGAGGCATGCTTCATCGCCGGCCTTATTAAGGTCGTCTTCGCCACTGAGACGCTCGCCGTCGGCATCAACATGCCAGCGCGCAGCGTCGTGATCGAGAAGCTCACCAAGTTCACTGGCGAGCATCACGAGCAGCTCACGCCAGGGGAGTACACGCAACTCACCGGCCGGGCAGGCCGACGTGGCATCGATGACCGTGGGAGCGCCGTCGTGCTCTGGTCGCCGTGGATCCGCTTCGACGACGTCGCGCAACTTGCCGGCAGCTCGCAATTCCACCTGCGGTCAGCTTTCAGACCGACGTACAACATGGCAGCGAACCTGATTCGCACCTACGAGAGCGAACGAGCGCATGACCTGCTGAACCTCTCGTTCGCCCAGTATCAGGCCGACCGTGACATCGTGAAGATGCAGGCGCGGCTCGAACGGCGAAGGTCGGCAGCTGCTGAATTCCGTACACAGGCAGCGAGTCCGTTTGGTGACATCGATGAGTACGCACGGCTCCGGGCACAGGAGAAGTCGGCCCGTCGAGACCGTCGTTATGAACGCGGCGACGACGTCGATGACACGATTCAGCAGCTCAAGCCTGGTGTGGTAATCCAGTTGTTCAAAGGCAAGCACCGGGGCCCTGTGGCCGTTGTGGCGTCAGCGACTCGTAAGTCGGGTTCGCGCCTGTCGCTTGTCAATAAAGGTGGCGACCTGCTGCAGGCCGTGGCCGAAGATTTCGACTCGCCGCCCACGGCGATCGGCTCGATTAAGTTGCCGCCGAACTTCGCACCGAATCGCAAGGAATACCGCAAGGAAGTCGCGTACCGACTGCGGAAGGCGAAGTTGCAGGCAGCGCCGAAAATCCGCAGCGAGAGCCGGGATGCGGCGATAAGCGCCGAGATGCACCCGGTTGCCCGAGACCCCGACCTGAAGCAGCGACTCAGTGCGATGGCTTCAGCTGCCAAGGCCGAACGCGAGGTCGCCGAGATCGAGGGCCGTGTCGATGGTAAGACCTCCACGCTGGCCCGCGACTTCGACCGGATTCTGGTCGTGCTCGAAACGTTCGGGTACGCAGACCTCGACATGTGGGAGTTGACCGAGGCCGGCGAAATGTTGTCGCGGATTTTCCACGAATCCGACCTGTTCGTTGCCGAGGCGCTCCGTGCAGGCCTGTTCGACGGCCTCAGCCCTGCTGATTTGGCCGCGCTCGTGTCGACAGTGGTCTACGAGCACCGCAGCCCAGAGGCGCCGCCACGCCCTTGGTTCTCTTCCGATGACATGAGGTCCCGCTGGACCCGCATGGCCGCGCTCAGCGAGGACCTGAACGACAAGGAGCGTGCTGCAGAAGTTGCCGAGCATCGTGATCCTGATCCAACTTTCGCGGCGATCGCCTACGCCTGGGTCGCCGGCGAGGGTTTTGCCGAAGTTGTTGACGATGAGGAGATGACCGGTGGCGACTTCGTCAGGACGACGCGCCAACTGATCGACCTTCTCAGGCAGCTGTCAGTTGTCGCTCCGATGCGTGGGACACGCCGGGCCGCAGGAGAAGCCGCTGAAGCTGCATTCCGCGGTGTTGTGTCGGACAGTGCCGCACCGACCACCAGTGGCGATGATGAGACCGAGCAGCCAGCCTCCTTGTGACGATCGAGAAGGGCCAGCCTTGGGGAATTGAGGTTGCGCGACCGTCGGCTCTCCAGGTTGCCGGCTCGGATCAAATCGTCGCTCGCCTGCTGACCGCTGACGTCCGTGTGCCGGTTGCTCCTACGGGCGGCGATCTGCACCGAACGATCGGGGCGCGACCACTTGACGGTCGACCATCTTTGTTCGAATTCCCCATCGATCTGCTGCGGGTTCGTCTCGATGACGAACGTGAAGCGACTGCTGTTGCTCACCTGACAGCGCAGTTGCCGACGTGTATCGGCGGCTGGTGGCGGGGGTCCGTACTGATGGTGATGAACGCGCAGTTTCTCGGCGACTGGCATGTGGTGTCGCGTGGACATCCAAATGACGGTCGGGCCGAAAGCGTTGAATGGGGGAGCGAATTTGGGCTGCGCCAACGGCTGGAAGCTCGTCGGCGACTGCCGACCGGGGGGCACGTTCCGCACCCATCGATCACGACAGGATCTTTTCGCGAACGTAGCTGGACCTTTGGCCGTGCCCTCGACATCCGCATCGACGGACGCCCGATCGGGCGAGCCCGGTCGCTCCAAATTGTCGTCGAACCGGACGCCGCCGTCGTCTACGGCTGAGGCTATAGACCGCCACGCATGGGAGGCATCAACACGTGTTCGGGCATCGGCTCCACGTCGGCAGCATGTGCGCCGTGGAGATCTATTCGTAGCGGCCATCGGACCCACTAGCAGGGTGCGTCCGCCGTAAGATCCCGATTCCGACAAACCCGACCAGTGCGCCGGCGAGCGCGCCGAACCCAATTTGCTGTGTCACAAAACCGATCCATGAAGCCGTGGACCGGCTGCTCTCGAGCAACAGGCTGGTGCACACAGCAACCACTGGCACGACCAACCCGTCGTTGAGACCTGATTCCACGTTCAATGCGAGTCGGTCACGTGTCGGAACGCTCTCGTCGGAGAGAACAGCGCTGCCAGCGCCGCATCAGTTGGTACAAGAACGGCAGCGAGCAGCAAGGCCTGCGCCGACGGCCAATCGTCGAAGAGCAGATGGTCCACCAGCGCCCCGGCGAGAATCGTGAGTGGCAGCCCGATCCCCATCAACCGCCCGGGATTGGCGATAAATCGACGAACGCGGGGAGCGACAATCGATTGGCATCGCTGAACAGAATGACGGCCAGTGTGGCCTCGGCGAGGAGCCCGACGGCCTTGATTTCGGCGCCGACCTCGACGAGGCCCAACGCCGATATTGCGCCACCGGTTGCGACGAAGATCATGGGCATTGTGAGTGGCGATGAGCAGAGCCGGCGCGAGACCGCAGCGAATGCCAGCAGGGCCACACTGATGATTGTGATTTCGATGGGCTCCACGATCAGGGCCGTACTGGGCCCGACAATCGAGGGAATACCCGTTGTCGGGCTCTCGCCGTCGTAGAGTCTCTTTCCGTGGCCGTCTACGTCCCAGAGTCATTCACGCCGGACGAGGCTGACATCCTTCGTCGTTACTTCACGAACCTCGATGGGCCAGTGTTCGCACTCGTCAATCTGCCAGAGGTCGTGAAAGGCGCATTGTTCGCCCGGTACAGCCGAAGTCCAAAGTCGCTCAGGAGGTTGTTCCTGGACGAATTTGTCGGCGATCTGGACATTTCCGGGGATCTTTCGGTTGACGCCACGATCGGCCTCGACCGTGCTGAGGAACTGTACGAGCGGGTGTTCTTCGACTACGGAGATGACTCGGTTGCCCAGCTCGGTGGCGTGCACCTGGCTTGCGAGCAAGCGTCGAACATCTTGACCAAGGTGCTCGAGTGGGGCCGACTCATGAGCTACCTCGAGCAGAGCACGCGCTACATCTCCTACGACTTGCGACTCGGTGGCCGGTATCGGTACTACCGAGATCCTGCGGTGCTCGCTGGCCCGCTCGGCACGCGCTACGTCGGTGACCTCGACCGAATCTTCGACAGCTACAGCCAGTGCGCCGAGACCGTTATTGATTTCGTCCGCAACACGGTGCCCCGCGGCGACAACAGCGAATTTGTCTACCGCATGGCGACCAAAGCCAAGGCGCTCGATGCCGTACGCGGCATTTTGCCAGCAGCCGCGACGTCGAACGTCGGTATCTACGGGACCGGCCAGGCGTTCGAAGCGCTCCTCCTCCGAATGCGGGCGAGTGCATTGCCTGAAGCTCGTGATTACGCCGATCTGATGCTGCACGAACTGCGCAAGGTCATTCCGAGCTTTCTGCGCAGGGTTGATATTCCCGACCGTGGTGGCAGGTGGAGCAGCTATCTGACCGAGACACGGACTGGCACCAAAGCGATCGTCGATGAGCTCTTCGGTGATGCGCCCGTCGATGGGGTGTCGGAAGTTGAACTCGTTGATTTTGACCCTGACGCTGAAGACAAGCTGTTGGCATCTCTTTGCTACGCGCACTCTTCGCTGCCCGAGCACCAACTGCTCGAAAAGGTGAGAAACCTGGGCGTCGACGACAAGGTGTCGCTCATGCGGGCCTATGTCGGTGAGCGCGGCAACCGCCGCCACAAGCCCGGCCGCGCTTTCGAACGCAGCTTCTATCGCTTCGACATCTTGAGCGACTACGGGGCCTTCCGTGACATGCAGCGCCATCGCATGCTCACCATCGAATGGCAGCGCCTCACACCGAACCACGGCTACACGCGGCCGGAACTCGTTGACGAAGCCGGCGTTGGCGGCCAGTTCGACGAGGCGATGCAGCGCTCAGCGGGTCTCTACGACGCACTGAACACCGACTTCGGCGAACAGGCGCCTTATGCGGTGTCGATGGCCTATCGGATGCGCTACAGCATGCAGTTCAACGCCCGTGAAGCAATGCACATGCTTGAACTTCGCTCGTCGCCGCAAGGCCATCCCTCGTACCGCCGTGTTGCGCTCGAGATGCACCGTTTGATCGCCGAAAAAGCTGGTCACCATGCAATCGCTGCGGCGATGAACCACATGACGACCGAGGCGCCAGAGCTCGAGCGACTCGAAGCAGAACGCCGTGCGGAAGCCCGACGCAGCACCGCTGATTCCTGACTCACCCGCAGCACAGATACCCTGTGACGGGTGTCACTGTTTCTGTTCTTCTCTGCTGGCCCGACGTGAGCGTATGCTCCGGCCGCAGCGACACTTGCATGAGGCGAGGCGCACCGACCTGACGAGAATGCACCATGGCTGAAGACGACATCCCCGAAGAAGAGACCGAAGAGGAAGTGGCCGCGCCTGAACTTGATGAAGACGGCGCCGTCGAAGACGGCGAAGAAGACGGCGAAGACGGCGAAGACGACGGCGAAGACGACGGCGAAGACGACGGCGACGACGACGGCGAAGACAGCGGCGAAGACAGCGAAGACGACGAAGACGACTCTGCCAAGCCTCGCACCAAGCGTAAAAGCGACGATGACGATGACGATGATGACGACGACGAGATTGATGACGACGTCGAAGAGGACCTCGACAAGATCCTGAAGGACCGCCTGGTTGCTGCTGACGACGAAGAGGACGAAGAGGACGAGCCAGAGCCGAAAGGTGAAGGCGACGAGCGTTTGCTACCGAAGCAACAAAACGAACAGCTCTGCAGTTCCTGCTTCTTGCTCGTCAAGTCGAGCGCTCCGAATTGTCCGGTCGGCGATGACGACTGTCCGATTTTTTCCTGAGTAAGGCGCCATGACGGTACCTGGCCCCACGCAGGTGGAACGACTCGCCGCAGCGGCGTTCTATGCCCCGATCGGGCTCGGTGCGCGGCTCGTTGGCGATCTGCCGGCAACCGTAAGTAAAGCGAAACAGCAGATTGTTCTCGCTCGATTCATCGGCAAGATGGCCGTTGACCAAGGTTCCAAGCAGCTGCGCACTCGGTTGTCACCGCCAGCTGTCACGGCCGAATATTCGCCTCAGCCAGAAACCGCCGTCAAAGTTGTCGCCGCTGAAACAGTAGAGCCTGAGCTGCCCACAACCGACGTTGAATCGCTCGCACTGCCCGACTACGACCAGCTCCCGGGGGCGCATATTGTTGGCAAGCTTGAAGGGCTGACCCAGGCTGAACGGAATGTCATTGAGCTGTACGAGATAGCCGGGCGCCATCGCCGAACCGTCCTCGGCAAGCTCGACCAGCTGCGCGAGGCCTGAGCCTGTGATTGATCCCACCATTCGCCTGGCTGATCGGCACGATGCCGACGACGTCGCACAGTTGGAGCTACTCGAAAAAGAGGCTCGAGCTGCGCTCGACGGCCAGCGTGGCGGCGAACGTTGGCTGATCGAACATCTCGAGATCGGTGAGCAGTGGATCGAGCGTTGTGAGACCGATGACGTCTGGGTTGCCCACATGGACGATGTCCTTGTCGGCTACATGGTTGCACTGCTTGGCGCAGATTTGATCATCCGCGTCGACCAGGTCTGGGTTACCCCGGCAGCCCGAGAACTCGGATTTGGCGATGGGCTGCTTGCTGCTGCAATCGCGGGCGCCCGTGAACGCAATGCGGTGGCCGTCGAGGGCCAGTCATTGCCGGGTGATCGACACACGAAGAACCTCTACGAGCGGGCTGGCATCGTCGCTCGGCTGATCACGACCTACAAGCCGCTGTGAGCGGTTGCGATCAGGGTTACCCACTCCCTGTGAGGGCCGCGAGGCGCTCGGCGCCGCTGCTCGGGCTAGCGACCCTGCCAGTTCGGCGGGCGCTTCTCGATGAACGCTGTAAGGCCTTCTTTCAGATCCTCTGAGGCCATGACTTTACGCATGGCGTCGTTGGTCATCTTGATCAACGTCTCGTCGCTCTCGTAGGCAGCAGCCTGGACGATCTTGCGGCTCTCCGAGACGGCCATCGGGGCCGACTTGCTGATCTGCTCGGCGAGCTGAGTGGCCTCGGCGAGTGCGCCACCCGGCGCTGTCAGGCGTGAGACCAACCCGAGGCTGTAAGCCCGCTCGGCCGGAATGGGTTCGCCCGTGAGGATTGCCTCCATCGCTGCGGCCTGGCCAATGGCCCGGGGAAGACGGAAAAGGCCACCGGCACCAGCGATCAGATTTCGCTTGACTTCGGCGAGCCCGAAGGCCGACTGTGTACTTGCGACCACGAGGTCGGCCGCAAGAACAATCTCACAGCCGCCAGCCGTCGCAAGTCCGTCGACGGCCGCGATAATGGGCTTGCGGCGTTCACGGTATACGAAGCCAGCAAAGCCGCCTCGCTTGGTATTGAGACGAGCAGCGTCACCAGAGTTGATGGCTTTCAGATCGGCGCCGGCACAGAACACCGGACGGGACTGCCCGGCGGTGTTGGCCTGGATGATCCCGACCCACACGTCTTCGTCACCTTCGAGCTGATCGATGGCTGCTTCGAGCCCCTCCGCCACGTCGCCATTGACGGCATTGCGAGCCTCTGGGCGGTTGAGCGTAATGACCGCAATGCGGCCTGTGGCTTCGTACGTGACGATGTCTGACATAGCAGCCGAGCGTATTCGGCGAGCTGGCCCTGAGGCCAACCCGCCGTCCACCATCAGCTCTTGTCGGCAGGTTCGGGTGCGGCCTCGGGAGTAGCTTCGGCTTCTCCAGACGCGGCCTCGTCGCTCGATGCTTCTGGTGTGGTTGCTTCCAGAGCAACCTCAGCGGTCTCGTCGCTCGATGTGATCGCAGTTGCTTCAGCAGCAGCAGCGGTGGTGGCCGCTGACTCGGCAGCCTCAGCTGTGGCCAGTTCTTCGGCTGCTTCAGCTGCCGCTTTGGCCTCGGCGTCAGCTGCTTCGGCGGCACGCTTTGCGGCCATCACCTCAGCAACGTCACGCATGCCCTTGGGACGGTCCTTCGGACCGCTTGGCTTGCCACGACCGCCGCCGCTTGGCTTGCCACGACCGCCGCCGTCACGTCCGCCAGCTCCGCCACCGTCACGTCCGCCAGCTCCGCCACCGTCACGTCCGCTGCCGCTACGTCCGCCAGCTCCGCCGCCGTCACGGCTACCGCGCTCGGCTGGACCGGACTCGCGCTTGTCGTCGCGAACCTTCTTCTGTTCCTTACGGCTTGTCGGACGGAGCGGCTTTGGCCGCTTGGTGCCGGCGGGAATTTCGATTCCGAGCAATGCAGCGATCTGCGGCAACAGCGGGCCGAGGCGCAGCGTTGTCTTCTTCAGTTCGTCGTCGATGGTGGTCGGGGCAACCGTCGGTGTGACGAGGGCGCGAACGGGAGAGAAGGCGGCGGCTTCGAGGACTGCTGACCAGCGATCACCCGAATCCTCAGGCAGCAATGAGTTGGTTGCTGCCTCGCCGAGACGCTTGGCAAGCGCTGGCGGGAACATAACGCCGGCCTTCGGAGGTTGCGACGAAAGTCGCAGCGCACGAATGACTCGGCCCACGGTCAGAGCGGCATCGACGTCTTCAAGCCAGTTCGCCATCTCTTCGGACTGCTTGGTGGCTAGGGATGCTTTGAGCTCTTCGGCAATGGCTCGCGTCGACTCGTCACGAGCGACCATCGGATCGGCGCTTGCGGCAACGACGCTGCGCAGATCGCGCAGATCGAGGTGCTGCATTTGGCGCTGAGCGGCTTCGGCACGGTCGAGCCAATCGGCGACGCGCAGCTTGGGCAGCATCTCCTCAGCCATCTTGGTGACGCTGGACTCGGGCATTTCGGGTTTCCCGTCAGCCTTCAGCTTGGTGTTCTCTTCCTTGACCCGAGTGCGCACAGCTCCCATTCCTTGGAGAGCGAGCTCAGCGATAGGACGCTGTTCTTCGGGCACCGACGCCAAGACTTCTTGGGTGCGGGCCTTGCCGGGGCGCAGGCGCTTCGGCTTGGGCCGCTGAGGAACCTCGGGGGGCGCCTCGAAATGCGGCTTCTTCGGGCGGTCGGAACGCTCACGCTTGTCGGTGTTTCCGCCACCATCGCGAGCACCGCCGCGCTTGTCTCCGTCACGACTCGGACGACCACCACGATCGTCACCGTCGCGGCCACGGCCGCGACCTTCACGATCGCCACCGCTGCGCTCGCCTCTGCCCCGCTTGGCTTTGGTTTCGATGACGGCCTCGAAGGGCTTGTCGTCGGGCAGCAGCTCGATGAGTCCAAGACCTTCCTTCTTGTCGCGACCTCTGATGATCGACAGGATTTCCATCCCATCGAGCATCTGCTCGGCCTCGACCTTCACCACGTCGCCGACAGAGGCATCATCGTGAAGGATCGAACCGTCCACGGTGCCTTTCGGCTTGAGGGCTCCGGCTGCGCGCCATGTCCAAGAACCTTCCGAGCTTACGCTTGTTAGTTCGATGTCAATCCTGCGGGGCATAGACGCACGAAGTTATCGGAACCTGATCCGCTTCGGTGCACAGACGCCGATTGGCCTACGGTGCCGCGCATGCCGATCTATGCACTTGGTGACCTCGTACCGACAATTAGCAGCGATGCGTTCATCCACCCTGACGCCGTGATCATCGGGGACGTGAGGATTGGCCCGAACTCGTCGGTGTGGCCGTGTGCCGTGTTGCGCGGCGACGGTGGTCATATCGAGATCGGCTCTGGAACCAGCGTTCAAGACACATCAGTGATCCACACAACGCCGTTTTGGCCAACGATCGTTGGCAACGATTGCGTGCTCGGCCACGGTATCCACCTCGAGGGGTGCACTGTTGAAGACGACGTCCTGATTGGGAATCACGCCCAGGTGTTACATCGTTCGATTATTCGATCCGGATCGATCGTGGCGGCAAACTCAGTTGTGCTGCAAGACGTCGAGGTGCCGTCTGGTGGCATGGCTGTCGGCTCACCTGCGCAGATCAAGCCTGGTCGTGCACGGATCGAAGACATCAAAATGGCGTCGGCCTCTTACAAGGAACGGATCGAGGGTTATACGACCGGTCTTCGGCGCCTTGATTGACCCAGAGGGCGTCCGGTTGGGCAGCTTCACGAGCGAGACTACGAGCGTGACGAACAAGACGTTCCATGTGACCGTTCCAGAAATCGACGAGGAGCTCGCTGCGGATCGGTTGTGGCAACTCGGCGTTGAGGCCGTCGGCATCGGACAGGCCGTCGATGGGCAGGTCGAACTATGGACGTCGGTTGGCGCAACCGCGGAATCAATTCAACGCGCGGTCGACCGGCTTGACCCAGGCTGGGCCTGGCGTACTGCCGATGTCGTCGTTCCCGTCGAGACCTGGCGGGAGCATGTTGGGCCGACCTGGTACGGCGCAACCGGTGTCATCGTGCCGCGATGGCAGTCAGGCGACTTCGATGTCGGCTCTGATGTCCTCGTCACATTGATCGAGCCGGCCAGCTCGTTCGGGTTGGGTGACCACCCGACCACACGGCTTTCATTGGGAGCGTTGGCCGACTATCTCGCCGATCACGATGTGTTCAGCATCCTCGACGTCGGGTGCGGGTCGGGTGTGCTGGGGATTGTTGCGGCCCAGCGTGGCGTCGAAAGGATTCGCGCCACCGACATCTCAGCCGGTGCTGTCGAGGCCACGATCGCAAATGCCCAGCTCAACGGCGTGATCGACCATATCGAGGTCGACATGGCTGAGCTTTCGACGATCTCCGAGCGCCACGACGTCGTCGTGGCCAACATCCTCGCTCCGGTGCTCATCTCGATGGCGGCGGATCTGCGTCGCCTGACTGCTGACGACGGGGCATTGATTATCAGCGGCATTCTTGGCGCCGATCATCAGCACGTCCTTGACGCACTGGCGCCGATGCGTGTCGAGCACACCACGATTGATGCTGGATGGGCAAGCATTCTGCTCACTCACGTGCGCTGAAGCACGCTACGTGTCGCCCTGGCTGGTCAGCTCATAAGCGCAGCAGTCTGCTTTGCGTGGGGGAGTGACGGAACGGCACCCGAGACGGTGACGGCCAGTGCTCCAGCGGCGAGCGCCCAGTCGACGGAGTCGGAGAGCTCGTTTCCCAGAGCAAGCCGGGCAGCGAGGTTGCCGCAGAATGCATCACCGGCACCGGTTGTATCGACGACGTCGACCGTAAGCGCGTTCCGATGCTCAGTCACACCGTCGCAACTGATGGTTACGCCATCGCCTCCGCGTGTCACGATGACGGTTCCGACGCCCGCTGCGTGCAACGCATCGATGCCACCGAGAAGTTCGACCTCGTGCTCGTTGGGGATGACCACATCGCACAGCGACAGCAACGAATCGTCGAGTGCCTGCGCAGGTGCTGGGTTCAAGAGGGTGAGCGTGCCAGCGAGTCGGGCCAGTGCAAGCGTCGTCTGCACCTCACCGAGTGGAACTTCGAGCTGCGTCAGGAGCACACGGCACGGCGCCAGGGTGCCCGGTGCAACGACAGCTGAATTGGCGCCTGGCACGACAACGATGGAGTTCTCGCCGGACGCATTCACGACGATTGCCGCTCGGCCGGTGGGTTGTCCAATCGATATCAGGAGATGAGCATCGTCGATTCCCTCGTCGAGGACGAGTGAGCGAAGCCGATCGCCCGCCGCATCGTCGCCGATAGCACTGTGAAATGACGCCGACGCGCCAGCACGGGCGGCAGCAACAACCTGGTTGAGGCCCTTGCCGCCGGCAAACTCGGCATAGGAGTCGCCGAGTAGGGTCTCACCCGGATGCGGATGGCGTTCGACGGTGACGACGAGGTCCAGGTTGGTGGAGCCAAAAACGGTGACGTCAAACACGTCAGTGAGCGTAGGGGCTGACTCAGCGCTCCGAACGAGAACCCCACGTCAGCGCCCCAAGCTTGCGTTGAGGGGCGAGGTCAGGATGCGGTTCGGGCGCGCACGCCAATGGGCGCAATGAGCCTGAAGCCGGCAGCGTGGCGCTCGTCTTCAGATTCCCCACCCCAGAAGCCGTATTCGTGCTGTTCTCGAGCAAAAACCATGCAGTCAGTGCGCACGGTACAGCTCTCGCACACGTCTTTAGCGGCAGTTTCGCGCCGCTCTCGTGCCTGTGGCCGCTCGGCCGCAGACGGGAAAAACAGATGGGTGAGGCCCTTGCAGGCTCCATCACGCATCCACTGGTTTACAGCCTCGATTTGTTCATTGAAATCGATAACGGCCATAGCGATGCCCCCTGAGTCGTTGCGGAATTACCCCTTGTCGACAACATGTTTCTCGCCGACAGGTCGAGACAGTAAACCTAATCGACTCAGGAGTCAATTGCAGTCAACAAGTATTTCCCGAGATGAACGCCTGGACACCGGCAGCGAACACTTCGACGTCGTTTTCGGTCGTGTCCCAAGCAGTCATCCAGCGCACTTGGTGCACCGTTGGATCCCAATCCCAGAAGAAGCACCAGTTGCGGAGCGGCTCAATCAGCTCGGGTGCGAGACGGGGGAAAAGGCTGTTGACCTGGGGTGCTACGCCAACTTCGACGCCGTCAATCGCCGACACGCGCCCATGGAGGAGCAAGGCCATTGCATTTGCATGTCCAGCAAGGTCGATCCAGAGGTCGTCGTGGAGTGCTGCGTTGAACTGGGCAGCGAGATACCGCATCTTCGACGGCAGTTGGGTGACTTGCTTGCGGGTGTACTCGGAGCCGCCAGCCACGTCTGGGTTGAGAAACACGACGGCCTCGGCGCCGAGCATGCCGTTCTTGGTGCCCCCAAAGCTGACGACGTCGACGCCAGCATCGAGGGTGAACGCCCGGAGTGCTTCTCGGGTACCGCCGAGTGAAGCAGTCGCATTGGCGATTCGTGCGCCGTCGAGGTGTACCAACATGCCCATTTCGTGGGCCGCAGTGCACAAATCAGTCACTTCGGCGGCCGTATACAGAGTGCCGAGTTCGGTTGCCTGCGTCAAGGAGACGACTCCGGGCTGGACATGGTGCTGCACGCCTTGCAGATGAGTGACCGACTGCAGCGACTCGGGGGTGATTTTGGCGTCTGGGGATGGGATCTCGAGAAGCTTGGTGCCGAGTGAACGTTCTGGCGCTCCAGTCTCGTCAACTGCAATATGCGCCCAGTCGGTGCAGACGATTGCATGATGTGGACCTTTGAGTGAGCCCAGCATGTTGGCAAGGGCAACTATGTTGGCTCCCGTACCGTTGAATGCCAAACGCATGGTGACGTCGGTATCAAAGAGCTCACTGAAAGCTGTTTCACACCGTTGCGTGTGCTCGTCCTGGCCGTATGCGAGCGCGTGGCCATCGTTAGCGTCAACGACGGCTTGCAAGATGGCCGGATGTGCTCCGGCGGCGTTGTCGCTGGCGAACGAGCGGCCTGGAGCGGCCGGAAGATCGTGGGGGGTCATTGCCTGAGTCTCGCAGAGAAGGTTCGCGGTCCAAGGGACGAGGTCTCGTACTGTTTATGTCATGACAGAATTAGCCAGCAGTGCGGTAAAGCAGAAGGGCGGTGAGCGGCACTGTGGATGGTGCCGACGAGTCCTCCCGGTGCAAACTGGACGCGGCCGGCCTCGGCGGTTCTGTAGCCAACGATGTCGACAATGGGATTGGGTGTCGCGCCAGCGAGCCAATGAACTCGAACTGAGCGAAAATGAGCTCGTCATCGCACGAGACGAACTGGACCGCCTTCATGACGATTTGTACGCGCTGGCGTGCGCTGTCGAAGACACCGAGCGAGACCGGGCCGCCGGCGGCAAGCGAACAGTGCGCGAGCTCACCAACATGCTTGATTGGCTTTTGGATGCAGCGCAGCCGCTTCGTGACCGTGAAATTTCCGTACCCAACACTCCTGGATAATTTTGTCATGACGTAATGAGTTTGGGCGTCTGCGGTGTCGTTGTGACTGGCGAGGTGGGCTTTCCGCCCGGTTGGCTGCTGGGGGATTTGGTCGTGCCTATTCGTTGTCTGCAGCGCTTCAAGCGGGAGTGGGTTCCCATCGCTGTCAAGGGTTCGTTCGGGGTTGTCGTGGCGGTCCGGATATCGGGCGTTGCGAGCGTCTGGTCGTGGAGGTTTGCAACGAAGATTCGGCGGCTTCGTGTCAGGCCCTTTTGGAAGGAAGCGCCCATAAATATCGTTATGTCAACCCGTCAGACTCCAATGAATGAAACTGTGGCAGGTGTGAGGATTCGCTAAGTCGCTCTTCTTTGGTGCTGTAAGCAGGCCTTTTGTCGTTGGGCTTCGCCTGCAGGACAGCATTAGTGTTGTGATCTGCTCGAAACTACGCCCTCAATCTGTGGGTGAAGGTTGATGTAGCGAGCGATTCGACCGATAGGTCTTCTATGCAAGAAAAGGGTCTTCGATGACGAAAAGAGCGATGTTGCAGAATCGAATCTCTCGCTTGCTCCTGCAAGGTGTCTGTGGTGGGCTCGTTGTCGGTGGCGCGTTGTCGGCAATGCCTTCCGTTGCATCCGCTGCACCGCAACCTACGAACGCCCCCTTCCCGACGAAGAGCCTGGTTGGTCTCCGTCAGGGTTCCGTCGGAGCAGATGTGGCTGCAG
>JBLIMF010000001.1:0-73418 GCA_047638615.1 Gammaproteobacteria bacterium | reverse complement strand
GCCAACCAGTCTGCCCGATGCAGCCACTTCTCACCCCGATCGATTCGGCAGCGACATTCATTTGTCAGAGCTGGCCAACAAACGTCTCATGGCAGTAAGTCCGACCGAGTGAGCTGATCAGGCGTTAGCGTGTCGTTTCTGCTCTCGTAGCTCAGGGGATAGAGCACTGGTTTCCGGAACCAGGTGTCGTAGGTTCGAATCCTACCGAGGGCACAATTCGATGTCGTGGTTCCAGCAATGGAAGCCACGTCATCGTCGTTTTCAGCGCAAATCGCGACACCAAAGCTGTCACGCCAAGGTCAGACTTCGGCGTGGCACTGAGCCCGCTCCGTCAATCGGTGGCGACGGTCGCCGACGTTGGCGGCGGCACAACGACCCCGGATAAGCACCGACGCTGCGGGGTTCTCTGGCCATCCGGTACTCGGAAGCGCTCAGCAATCACCCCGGGGAACACGTACGAAATACATCCGCATGGCCGCATGGCCGCGCGCCGACCTTTCCAGTATCCACCTTCTCGCGACAGATTCGGCTCGAAAATATTTTCGGAGAGGTAGGCGTGCGAGGCCTCGCACACGTAGTGCGTAGCCGTAAATCGGGAAGAGGCCAGAATTCGGCGCCAGACGAAAGCCAAGGCGTCGCAAGGTGTCAGCGTGGTACGTAGCAATCCAGGTCTCGGTCGGATGTCAGCCCCAGCCCTCGTCGAGCTCGGATTGAACTGGTCTCTCACCATTGTGCCCACACGCCCATCAGCTGGCCGTTGTCCACCTCGGCGCCCATCGGCCCGAATCACGTCGACAACGTCGACAACGTCGACTGTAAACGGCTGCGGCCGTGACGTCGCGTGACGGTGGAGCAGTGAGAAGCACGCTTCGTCTTGGAGGAGTGCGACGTTGTGGGCAGAGACCGATTTGTCAAGTGCGGTGGCCGTCCGCGAGTAATCGATGAATGTGTCTTGGGAGAGCCGGAACAAACGGCTCCCACCGAACGGCCAGGTGCTGGTAGTCCCAGCCGAGCACGGGCCCGGCGACCACAGAGGCGCCGTCGATGTCTTGTTCAAGCGCAGTTGCCGAAGGAACGAGGGGGCTCGATAGCGCGGGCGCTGGAAACGTGCTGATTCCAAAAGTCGATGAAAGCTGCGGCATTGTCGGCTGAAACTGCGACGACCAGCGTGGCGGCAACACAAACCAACGGAGCTGCAACCAGCCAGGTTGTGGGCGGACCAAAGGCGGAGTGCGACCGGCGTCGCTGTGTGGCCACGACCTTGCCGTCATTGACCGATCCAGGCGACGCGACTCAGAGGGATTCGAGGACTTCAATCGTGGCACGCTTGGTGTACGCCAGCAACTCAGTCCGTGACATCGCCGCACCGGCTTCCATCCAGCCCTCGCCACGACGGTGCCGTGCAATCTCGCCAAGGGCGGCTTCGCGCCGGCTCATCGATGACCCCATCTTGCGGCGATAGTTTCGCAAGTGACCAAGAATCACAGCTGCAGGTTCGAAGCGACGCAGTTCGGCGAGGTTAATCCCCACGGCTTCAAGGACAACGAACTCATTACCGATGTTACGGCCGGCATTCCAATACTCAAGCGCGTCAAGCGCCCCACGCAACCCTGACCTCCCGGGCGCATACACCTGGGCGGTCAGGATGCAGCCAGTCAAATTCGAGATGTCGGCTCGTCGAGCCACGTCGAGCGCGTCGTGCATCTTGGCGAGATACAGGTCGACGTCGCCACGTCCATGGGCGCACAGCGCACTGTTGAAGTTAACGTCCCCCTGCGCTACGGCATTGCCCGAATTCTCGGCAATCCGGGTGTACATCTCGAACTGTGTCGCCGCTTCGTCGGGGTGAACTCGGCGGGCATACATCTGGAACATCGTGATCGACGACGACCGAATGACAGCTTCAACTGATCCCGGCGACTCGTCCAAGAAGCCGTCCGCAGCCTGATCGGCAGCGTCGGCAGCACGACCGAGATACAACAGTTCGACCGCTGCGTAGTGACGGCACCAGCCGCGGTCAGACGATGTACCTTTCGCAGCGAGGCCGATGCGGAGTTCTTTGAGCGCAGCCTCATGTTTGCCAGCAAGGAAAAGCTGAAAGCCAACATGGAGGTGCGCTGGAGCACCCGGGACCGCACCGATCGTCGTTCCACGTTCGATTGCCCGCTTCGCCCAGATCGCGGCCTCGGCCTCGAGCGCCCAGCGACAGTAGAAGTGAACATCGCGCAGTAACCGATCGACGTCATCGACGCGCGTTGTGTCGATCGCCCAGTTCACCGCAGCCCGGATGTTCGCCCAGTCCTGGCGGATTCTCCGTGCTCCTTCAGCCCAGTCGTTACCGAGCGCAAAGCCGTTCGCTACAGCGACTGCTTCAACCATGTAGTCGAGATGTTGGTTACGGACAGCAGCTCGTTCGCTCCGTCGAGCCAGCTGGCGGTCACCGAATTGACGCAGATTTTGGAGGAGGTCGTAACGCTGACCGGCCCCCTCCGGAACGCTGTTTGCCGGGGCGACATTGACCATCGACTTGTTGACGAGTGCGCCGAGGACGACACGTACGTCGATGCCTCGGTCGCGGGGGTCAAGCATTGCCGCCGCGGCCTGGTCGTCAAATCCACCTTGAAACACTGACAGCCGATCGAACAGTCGACGCTCGACGGGTCGGAGCAGCTCATACGACCAGGTCACCGTTGCGTCTAGCGAATTGTTTCGACCAGTACCCGACGGATGACGCACCATCCAGAATCGCTCATCGAGCCGACTGGCAATCTCTTCAGCAGTCAACGACCCGAGGCGAGCTGCGGCGAGTTCGAGCCCCAACGGCAAACCGTCGAGCGCGTCACAGATAGTTGAAATTGCGGCACCGTGGGCTCCTGGTTCGAACGAACTGTCGACGGCGACAGCGCGCTGAGCAAAAAGCTCGTGCGCACTCGTTCGGGCGTCGAGCGTTTCGATCGGGAAGACCTGCTCGGCTTCCATCAGCAGGGGCTCACGACTCGTAATCAGCACTGCAAGATCGGGGCAGTCGCTCATAAGACGAGGCAACAGGCCAGCCATCGCACCAGCGATTTGCTCGCAGTTATCGATCACCAGCAGCCCCCACATGCCGCGCAGGCCAGTAACGACCGACTCGTACGGTGTTGCGTCGTCGTTCTGGAACATCCCAATAGAGTCGGCGATCGCGACCGGAATCAACGGCGCTTCAGTAATTGCAGACATCTCAACGAACCAGCATCCGTCAGCGAAACGATGGGGATCGTTGACAACAGCGCGGGCGACCTCGAACGCCACGCTGGTCTTACCAACCCCGCCCGTGCCGGTGAGCGTGACGACGTGTCCGGGGTCGAGTTGATCGACGATGTGGCCCACGACGTCATGACGCCCGACGAGCAATCCGCCCGAAGCCGGCAAATGCTCCATGGTCAGTTCGCCAGACTTCGCCTCGTCGATAACTGCGCGTCGTCCACTTCCGAAATCCAGCACCTAAAAGATGTTACCGGCCGCGCCGCCTCCCTCGTGGGATGGCCCCATCGCCGGCCGCGCCGCCTCCCTCGCCGTCCCCATCGCCGTCCCCACATGACCAACGCCAGTCGACTTGACTTGACCCGAATTGGCTGGAGCTGGCCCGAACGAGCATTGCGGGAGAACCAACATGGTCCACGGCAACAGGGATCGAACGTGGACGAATGAAAAGATGGACAAGGTCAGACTGCGCAACTCAAGACCGACAGACGAACTGTCGATGATCGCAGGGATCCTCAAGGGGTTGGGAACTAGTGGTGTCGATCCTCGATGCCGGGTACAGCGCTCTTTTGCTCTGGCGACGACGTAGCGGCCGCAAGTTCCTGCAAGCGTCCTTTACCGAATCGGCTGTTCATCAGCCGGTCGATTCAGGTGCGGCCCCCGTCTCGATCTGAACGAGCAGCGCATCGAGCAAGCTGCTCGCACCGAAGCGGAACGTGGCTGGCACTGCCCAGTCGTTGCCCATCACCTCGGCCGCAAGGTCGAGATACGCCATGGCGTCATCAAACGTTTTGACGCCGCCCGACGGCTTGATCCCGACGGAGCGGTCGGCGTCGGCGATGGCGCCGAGCATCACGCGTACTGCATCGAGGTTGGCTCCGCCCGGCGCCTTACCGGTTGATGTCTTGACGAAGTCGGCCCCCAGGCCGATGGCGAGTTCGACCGCTGATCGGACTGATGCGGAATCGGGCAACTCACTGGTTTCGAGGATCACCTTCAGGATGCCGGGTGGGGCAACCAAGTCGCCCACCGCCTCGATCATGGCAGCGGTCGGCTTGACGTCGCCGTTGCGGAACATCTTGTACGGCATCACAACATCTATCTCAGTGGCTCCGTCGGACAGCGCAGTCAGCGTCTCTTCAAGCACTTTGCCGACTTGCTGATTGCCCTTCGGGAAGTTCACGACGGTGGCGATGCCCACACCGGAATCAACAAGGAGTTCGACACAACGCGGCACATGTTCCGGCCAAACGCACACTGCTGCGACCTGGTGCTCGGCGGCACGCTCACACAGTCGGTCGATTCCGACAGCCGAGTGGTCATCGGCAAGATCGGTCAGGTCGAGCAGGGAAATCGCCGCCCGCGCACGGTCGGAAGAAGAGCGGTTTGCGGACATTGCGCAATGTTAGGCCCGGTCGGGGGTGAGCCGATTGCCTACACTTCGATCCTCCCGGTGCCAGCAGGCCCTGGGAAGCACCCCAGATCCCTGCGTTCCATGAATCCAACCGCGCCACCTCCCCCACTGCCCCCACTGCCCCCACGCACCCGCCGCTCGAAGATCGAAGACGTAGCCGCTGCAGCGAGCGTGTCGGTCGCCACGGTCAGCCGTGCGCTCCGCGGGCTCCCGAATGTCGCTGCGTCAACCCGAGCGCGAGTCGTCGCTGTTGCCAAAGCACTCGACTACACCGCCGACCCGGCCGCTTCACGACTCGCAGCAGGACAGACCCGCACGATCACGGCGGTCATCCCGCATCTGAACAGTTGGTACTTCTCGACCATCGTCGCCGGAACCGAGGCCATTTGTGCCGAAGCGGGATACGACCTGCTCGTGCTCGGCGTCGGTTCGGTGAACGATCTCTCACGCTTACTCAGCGAGGCGTACCTCCTCGAGCGACGCACCGACGGCCTAGTACTCGTCGACGTTCCCATCACCGACGAGGAGGCGCAGTCGATCAGCGCTCGCGGAGTGTCAATTGCGACGATCGGTATCGACGTTCTCGACCACCCTTCAGTCCGAATCGACGACGAGCTGGTCGGGCGCACCGCAGCTGACCTCTTTGTCTCACTCGGCCATGAACGCACCGCTGTCATCGGCTGGACGCGTGGCGATGCGACGCAGTTCGAGGTCCCGCAGCGCCGGCTTCAGGGGTTCACCGAAGGCCTCGGCGTCGCCGGACTGGCTGTCCAGCCCGACATGATCGAGGGTGGCCATTTCTCGATCGACGGAGGCCAGGAGGCGATGAGTTCGTTGCTCGATAATCCGGAGCCACCCAGTGCGGTGTTCGCAATGTCCGACGAAATGGCGTTCGGCGCCATCATGGAACTCGGCAACCGCGGCCTCGTTCCAGGTCGTGACGTCTCGGTGATCGGTGTCGACGATCACGAGTTCTCCCGCGTTGTCGGGCTCACGACGATCCGTCAGACCGTTGCGGACCACGGCGCCACAGCGGCCCGCCTCTTACTGAACACGATGCACCCGACCCGGGACGATGCAGCGGCGACGCACCGCGTCGTTCCTCCAATCGAGCTCATCGTGCGCTCGACGACCTGCAGCAAACCATCCTGACGCTCCAGCGTCCAGCAACTTCTTCGACTCTCTTCAGGACGCTTCCTCCACACCCGATAGTCGCAGCGGCAAAGTCGGGCGAACACCACCCCTGAGCAGGGACTTCTTCGCCACACTTGACGTGCACGCGGCGGTATGTAAGCGTTTACATGTCGTAGATGTTTCTACGACGTTAAATATACCTTCAGGGGGAGGCCCTATGAACAAGCGTTGGCTCAAGCTGGCAGCTATCCCGATTGCACTTTCATTAGTTGCCGCAGCATGCGGTAGCGATGATGATGCGAGCGGCAGTGAAGACACAACTGCACCCGTTGTAACCGAAGCCGAGGCTGAAGAGCCTGCGGTCGAGGGCAAGACCGAAATCACGGTCACCGGACCCGAACGCGACGAGAGCGAAGCCGGGTCCATCCAGGCCGCATTCGACGTGTGGGGCGATGCCAACGGCGTCGCAGTCACCTATATCGGCGACGCTGACTGGGAGGCCAACGTGAACACGCAGGTCGAAGGTGGCAACCCGCCGGACATCTCGTTCTTCCCGCAGCCTGGAAAGCTCGCTGGCTTCGCCCGCGATGGCGTACTCAAGCCGTTGAACGACGACGCAGCAGCGGCAACCGCCGCTAACTGGAGCGACGCCTGGAACATCTTCGGCAATGTCGACGGTGTCCAATACGGCGTGCCCGGCTCGGCCAACCTCAAGTCCCTCGTCTGGTACCAGCCGCAGGCATTCGCCGACGCTGGCTACGAGATCCCGACCACCTTCGCCGAGTTCACCAGCCTGGTTGACACGATCACCGCCGCCGGTGGCTCCAAGGCTCTCTGCGTCGGTATCGAGTCCGGTCAGGCCACTGGCTGGACCTACACCGACTGGGTCGAAGACATGGTTCTTCGTCAGCACGGTGCCGATGTGTACGACCAGTGGGTCCTCCACGAGATTCCGTTCAACGATCCACGCATCGTCGAGTCCATGGACACCGTTCTCGACATCTTCGCCGAAGAAAACGTCTTCGCCAGCAGCGGCACCATCGCCGCTACGGCATTCCAAGACAACGGCCAGCCCTTGGTTGATGGCGACTGCTTCATGCACCGCCAGGCGTCGTTCTACTCGGCATTCATCCCAGAGGGCACCCCGTTCGCAGATGGATCGCCCACAGCTGTCGACGTCTTCTACTTCCCGGACATCAACGGTGACGCACCGGTGCTCGGCGCAGGCATCTTGGGAGCCGCATTCAATGAGGATCCCAACGTCCACGCGCTGCTCGCCTACATCTCCACACCGGAGTACGCCGAGACCCGCCAGGCCAAGCAGCAGGAACTCAAGGGTGGCGGCGCCGCCCTGTCCGGCTTCCTGTCGGCAGCCATCGGTCAGGACCTCAGCGTCTATCAACCGCTCGAGCAGTCGTTCCTGGACATCTTGGCCAACGCCGACATCGTCCGCTTCGACGCCTCTGACCTCATGCCCGCCGAAGTCGGCGCTGGCACCTTCTGGACAGAAGGCACCTCGGCAGTCAACGGTGACAAGACAGCACAGGAAGCGGCCGACGCCATCGAAGCGTCATGGCCGTCCTGATCAGCAATCGCTGAACCACTGAACAGCACATCATCATGATGTGAGACCATGGGCGGGGCACTGACAGCGATGTCAGTGCCCCGTTCTGGTTACTGGTGAACAAGGCATGCGGTGCTGCTGGGCAGGCAGCGCCAGATTGAGGGGGACTGAGTGACAACGCTCGAAGCAACCGAGGCCCAAACCGACGAACCGGCGGCCAGGCATGACGCCACCGTTGACGACCCGGATGCCGCCAGTCCGGCGAAGAAACTCGCCATCCGGATCATGTACGGACTCGTCGGTCTCACGCTGATCTATGGCTTCATCTTCACGCCGAAAGTGCGGAGCACCGTCATCCTCGCGGTCGCCGCCGTGGGAATCACCGGCGGACTGTGGGTCGGCGCCAACCTGCTCTTTGACCAAGCGACCAAGCGCTGGGCAGCATTCAACGCAGCTCGTTTCGGTCTCAGCGCTTTCGCTGTCACCGGAATCATCTCCGGCAACCGCCTCACCAACGACGGCGGTGATGGAGGGTTCTTCGCCAACCTGACGAACTGGATTTGGCTGCCGCTCGTGATCGGGGCCATCGTGGCGGCCGTCGGCTTCGTACTCAGCGGGCTCACCAACAACACGCAACGAATCGGTCTCGGCACAGTTGGCTTCGGTGTCGCTGGCGCGATCATCGGCGCTCTACTCGTGCCTTCGGTGCGCCCGGACATCGACATCATCGCCACACTCGGGTGGGCAGTCGGCGTCGCAGCGCTCGGCGCTGCAATCTCATCCGTGAGAAAGCACCCTCCGGCCCGGGGCGCCATGGTCGGTTCCGCCTTCGGCTGGACCATTGGCGCATTCGGCGTTCCTGACCTCGGCTCCGGCAGCATCGGTTGGGCAATCTTCGCCACGGCCGTCCCTGCCGCCATCATTGGTGCCCGCATCGGCATGGCCCCGGCCGCCGACCGCGCTGCACGCAACGAAGTAGACAAGCGGTCGCGGCCCTTCATCTTCATTGGCCCCGCAATCATGTTCTTGATGATGATGCTCGTCATCCCAGCGATCCGGACGCTGTACCTATCGCTCTTCGGCCGCGATAGCGAAGACTTCGTGTGGTTCGAGAACTACGTCGAGACCTTCACTGACTCCACGTCCCTTGACCTCTCGGGGTTCTGGGATGCCTTCTTCAACTGGCCGATGCGTATCGGCCTCGTGATGGTCGTCATCTTTGTCGTGGTGGGCAAGAAGATGAAGACAAGGACCGGCAAATGGGTCGAGCTGGGAAGCCCGAGCATGGGGCCGCTCGTCTTCGGCATTGTCTTCTTGGCCTTCGCCTTCTTCACCACAACCAGGGGCACGATTATCAACAACCTCTGGTGGGTTGTCGTCGTCACCTTGGTGTCCACATCGCTCGGTCTTGCCGTCGCCGTGCTGGCCGATGGTGCCCAGTTCGAGAAAGCCGCCAAGTCCCTGATTTTCATGCCGATGGCGATTTCTCTCGTCGGCGCCTCCGTCATCTGGCGCTTCATGTACGTCGCTCGAGACTCGTCGAAAGAGCAGACGGGCGTGCTCAACGCTCTCTGGGTGGGTCTCGGTCGCCTGAGTACCGGACGCGGCGTCGCCGCCACGTTGCTCGTTTTCGTGCTTGCGCTCAGCGCTTTTGCCATGGTCCTCAGCGCCATCGGTAAGAAGAAATGGACCAGGGCGTTGGCCACCATCGTCATCGCGCCGTGTGCACTCTGGGCTGTGGCTTGGGGATGGGCACAACTCGATGGCAGTGCGCAACGCATCATCATGGGCGCCTTCATCACCGCATGTTTCGCCGGACTAGCCATTGCCATCTACAAGGCAGTTGGCCGCCAAGAGTACGGCTCGGCTGTCGTTCCCGGCGTCGCCGGTTTGTTGCTCGGCTGGTTCCTCATCCGCTACTGGGGAATCATCGGTGGCGGCGTCGGCGGGTTCGAAACCAATACCGCCGGCAACATCGTGAGTAGCCCCATCAACTTCATCCAGGAGTCGCCGTACAACAACATCTTCTTGATGATCGTGCTCATCTGGATCCAAACCGGATTTGCCATGGTCATCTTGTCGGCCGCAATCCAGTCGGTTCCCGACGAGATCCTCGAAGCCGCCCGGGTCGACGGTGCCACTGCCTCACAGGTGTTCTGGAGGGTCACACTCCCCCAAATTGCCCCGACGATCGGCGTCGTCGTCACCACGATCATCGTGCTCGTCATGAAGGTCTTCGACGTTGTGAAGGTCATGACAAACTCGAACTTCGGTACGCAGGTACTGGCGAACGACATGTTCAACCAGGCGTTCAACGCTCGGAACACCGGCCGCGGCGCCGCGCTTGCGATGCTGATCTTCATCTCGGTCATGCCGGTCATGGTTGGCAACATCCGCCGCATGCAGAAGGAGAACTGAGATGTCTGACACGACACTCGACCAATCCACGACTCCAAACGGCAACCCCCAGCGCAACGGTGGCGTCGTGAGCCGCTTCATGGATGGATTCCGGGCAATCCCGCGGGTCATGCTCTGGTTCATCGTCGCCGTGTGGGCAACCCCAACCATCGGCCTCTTCATCAGCGGATGGCGTACTCGAGACGATCAGCGGTCCAGCGGTTGGTGGACCGGGCTGAACCCGTTCAACTGGACCTTCGACAACTACGACACCGTGTTCGGTGCGTCGGCCTCCGGCTCACTTGGCGACTCACTGTTGAACTCGTTCGCCATCACGATCCCCGCCACGATCATCCCCATCGCTGTGGCAACGTTTGCTGCGTACGGCTTCGCTTGGATCGACTTCAAGGGTCGCAAGACGTTGTTCATCGCCACCGTGGCGCTGCTGGCGATCCCCCTCCAGGTGGCACTGATTCCCCTGTTGCAGCTGTACGTGGGTGGCGCACGCCTCAGCCTGCCGTTCATCGACAAGACCATCACAATCTTCCCCGATCTCGGCCTCGTGAATACCACCACAGCCGTGTGGATTGCCCACTGCGGCTTCGCGCTGCCGTTCGCCATCTTCCTCTTGCACAACTACATCTCGGGGCTACCCAAAGATCTCTTCGAGGCCGCCCGTATCGACGGTGCCGACCACTTCACGATCTTTTGGCGCCTGGTGCTGCCGCTGTCAGTCCCAGTTCTTGCGGCGTTCGCGATCTTCCAGTTCCTCTGGACCTGGAATGACTTCCTCATCGCCAATACGTTCGCCGGCACGAATCCAGAGGCGCGGCCGACCACGATCCTGATTGCCAACCTGGCCGGCGACTTCGGCCGAAACGAACACCTCTTGCCTGCGGCTGGCTTTGTGCAGGCGTTCTTCCCGATCGTCGTCTTCTTCGCGCTGCAGCGTTTCTTTGTCCGAGGCCTGCTCGCCGGTTCCGTCAAGGGGTAAATGTGCAGCGGTGGCGCACCGCCGTCTTGGACGGTGCGCGCCGGATACCAAGGCTCGCGCTGTGGAGCATCGTTGCTGTCTGGTCGCTGCCGACCATTGGACTCTTCGTCAGCGGATTCCGTCAACGCGACGCTCAGCGGCGCAACGGCTGGTGGAATCTGCGGCTCGGAGATCTCACCGGAGACAACTACGAGGCGGTTTTCTCAGCCCGCGACTCGCTGACGAAGTCGCTGCTGAACTCGTTCGCGATCGCAATTCCGGCCACCATCATCCCCATTGCGATCGCCGCCTTTGCTGCATACGGGTTTGCCTGGATGGACTTTCCTGGACGCCGCGTCCTCTTCATTGGAACGATCGGCTTACTTGCACTGCCGTTACAGGTCGCACTCATTCCGCTGCTCCAGATGTTTGTCGGCGGCGCCCACCTCACACTTCCCTTGCTCAACAAGACCATCACCGTCGTTCCCGACCTGAACTTGGTGAATACAACCTCCGCTGTGTGGATCACCCACGCCGGGTTTGCCATGCCGTTCGCGGTGTTCCTGTTTCACAGCTACATCTCCAACCTTCCGCGTGACCTTCTCGAAGCTGCACGTATCGACGGAGCAGGACACTTCGACATCTTCTGGCGGCTCGTGCTGCCGCTCTCGATCCCGGTGCTCGCAGCGTTCGGCACCTTCCAGTTTCTCTGGACCTGGAACGACTACTTGATCGCCAACACCTTCGCCGGAACGAACCCCGACGCACGGCCCACCACGATTATCATTGCCAACCTCGCTGGGGCATTCGGCCAAAACGAACACCTGCTCCCCGCTGCCGGTTTCGTGCAAGCCTTCTTCCCGCTGGTCGTCTTCTTTGCGCTGCAGCGCTACTTCATCCGCGGCATCTTGGCTGGCGCCATTAAACAGTGACCGTCCAGGTAGTTCGTTCGGCGCGCTGATGGCAGCAGCAGCAGCGTCGCGTCGGTAGGTTGGAAATGTGACCTCTCTCGTTAATGCTTCTCCGCGATCGCTCGGATCGCTGCCCGCTGTTGGGCCGCTATCGTTCGGGCTGTGGCGGTACACAAACACCGACGTTGCAGCCGCTCAGGGCGTGCTTGAATCAGCACTTGACGCCGGGATGAACTTGATCGACAACGCCGACGTGTACGGCTTCGACTGGGGCGGTACGGGTTTTGGCCAGGTCGAAGAGATCCTCGGCACCGTTCTGGCCGCTGCACCCGCACTGCGCGATCGCATGGTGCTCGCCAGCAAGGGCGGGATCATGCCGCCACTCCCCTACGACTCGTCGCCGGCTTACCTGCGCAGCGCTTGTGAGGCGTCGCTGACTCGGATGGGTGTCGATGTGATCGACTTGTACCAGATCCACCGGCCCGACATGTACGCCCATCCAGCCGACGTGGCCGCCGTCCTCAGCGAACTGCGCGACGCCGGCAAGATCCGCGAAGTCGGCATCTCCAACCACACCCCCGCCCAAGTCGCCGCCCTGCAGGCGCACCTCAACTTCCCGATCGTGGCAAATCAGCCCGAATTCTCCGCCAGCCACCTCGACCCGATGCGCGACGGCACGCTCGATCAGTGCATGCAGCTCGGCATCACGCCAGTTGCCTGGAGCCCGCTCGCCGGTGGCTCGTTGGCAACCGGCGACGGCGTCAAACCCGAACTCCTTACCGTGCTCGACCAGCTCGCCGAACGCGAATCCGTCGAGCGTGGCCATATCGCAATCGCGTTCGTGCTCGCTCATCCGTCGAAGCCGATCGCCATCGTCGGTTCGCAGAACCTCGATCGCATCGCCGCGTCAACCAAGGCACTCGACGTGCAACTCGATCGCTCCGACGTCTACGCGATTGTCCAAGCCTCTGAAGGAGTGCCACTGCCATGAGTTCCGTCAGCAACCCGAACATCCCTGAGATCTCCTGGTTCGGCGCCCTGTGTGACGACGATTACGAGTTCCTCGGCCAGCCTGATCCTGCACTCGCCAGCTCGTGGGCGCACTGCAGCAGCATCGTGCAAACCGCCGACCGCAATGGTTTTGACAATGTGCTCCTCCCCTCTGGCTACACGCTCGGCATCGACTCCACATCGTTTGCCGCCGGGATCGCTACCCAGACCGAGCAGATCAACCTGCTCCTCGCCGTGCGTATGGGCGAAATGCATCTTCCCCAGCTGGCACGCCAGCTCGCCACTATCGATCAGATGGCCGAGGGTCGATTGACGATCAATATCATCAGCTCCGACATCCCCGGCAACGCGCTCGACTCGGCACCTCGTTACCAGCGAACCCGTGAATGGATGCAAGTGCTCCGTCAGTTGTTGAACGGCGAGCCGATCGACTTTCACGGAAAGTTCGTCGACCTCCAGCTCGAGCCGCCGCGCTTGATCAGCCCCGAAAGCAGCTGCGCACCGTTCTACTTCGGCGGCTTTTCCCCCGCCGCCAAAGACGTCGCCGCGGCCGAAGCCGACGTGTTCCTCACGTGGCCCGACACAGTTGCCTCCGTTGGCAACACGGTGCAAGAGATGACCACGCTGGCAGCAGACACCTACGAGCGTGAGCTGATCTACGGGCTGCGGGCCCACGTGATCGTCCGTGAGACCGAGGTCGAGGCGCGGGCGGCCGCTGAACAGCTCGTTTCCAAGCTCGATGCCGACACCGGCGACGCAATTCGCAAGAAGTCACTCGATGCCGCCTCGTTCGGTGTCGCCCGTCAGGCCGCACTGCGTGACACTGCAGCCGACGATGGCTTCGTCGAGGAGAACCTCTGGACCGGCGTCGGTCGGGCTCGCAGCGGCGCAGGCGCTGCGATTGTCGGCAATCCCGAACAGGTGGCTGCGAAACTTCGCGCCTACCAAGAGGTTGGCATCGGCGCGTTCATCCTCTCGGGCTACACCCATGCCGCCGAGTGCGACCTGTTTGCCGAGCACGTGCTCCCGAATATCGACCACGCTCCGCTGAAACCTCGATTTACGCACTGACCACCGGCGAGGCCCGGCGGAATGCGCTGGCGGGCCGGAGCCATCGGGCAGACTTGGGCCTCAGAGCAACCCGGAGCCACCTCACCCACCATCGGACTTCGGAGGCGCGCTCCCACCACCACCGTCAACACCGCCACCGTCAACACCGCAACCATCCGCTCAATTCGCGGGTCAGGCGCCGCCAACCTCCGCCGGCCAGCAGGGAATAGTTGCAGCAAAGCCTCCGCAGCCTGACGTCAAGCTTGGCGCGATTCTCGTGATGGTCGGGTCGCTGATCAGCATCATCGGCATGTTTCTCCCGTGGATCTCCAGCGGCGGGGACAGTCAGACCGGCACAGGAATTTTTCTCGACAGCGGCTTCACGATCTACGAGGACCCCGGTGCTGGCGTGATCGTCTTCGCGGTCATTACTCGAGGCCTCGGCGTGGCACTTTTCTTTGCCGGGCGCATCCTCGCTGTCGCGATTAGCGCAATCGTGGTCGCCGAAGTTTGCGTTATTCGTCGGCATCGCCATGGTGTCGATCGCTGCGGACACCGCAAACTTCGGCGACGGCAGCGTGGGGTTCGGTGCGATCTTGCAGCCGATCGCTCCCCTCGTCACGCTTGCTGGTTCGATCGTCGCCACCGCCAAACGCCGTAAATGGCCCACCGCTTGATCTCGAAGGGCTGGCGCCAGACGTGCAATTAGTTGCGGATGGCGAGGCGTGTGGTGGCGTCGAAGAAGTGGACGTTCTCAGCCGATAGTGCGATGTCGACCATCTGACCCATGCGGGCAGGTGAGCGCGGGTGGAAGCGGCCGACAGCGTTGGCTGCCGTTGCGCTCGTCGATTCTTCGGCAGCGTCGGGATCGCCCGAATCGACAGTCTTGGCGTCAAGGCGGAAGTGCACCATGATCTCGGAGCCAAGTGCTTCGATCAACGTGACCTTCGAGGTGAGACGCAAGTTCTCAGGCACAGGTTCTGTGACCATCGACGCATCTTCGAAGTCCTCGGGCCGGACGCCAATAATCAGCGGCTTGCCGTCGTATGAGCGCAGAGCCGGGCGGTCGATCAACGACTGCGGCGACAGAGCGAACGAGTGCGCGCCGAACGTGACCGTGCCACCGTCGAGAGCCACCGAGCCTTCGTACAGGTTCATCGAGGGCGAACCTATGAAGGCCCCAACGAACACGTTGTCCGGCCGGTCGTACAAATTTTGCGGGGTATCGACCTGCTGGAGGTAACCATCCTTGAGGACTGCAACACGGTCGCCCATCGTCATGGCCTCGACCTGATCGTGTGTGACGTACACCGTCGTGACGGCGAGCTCGCGCTGAAGCGCAGCGATCTCAGCACGCATCTGGACGCGCAGCTTGGCGTCAAGGTTCGACAGCGGCTCATCCATCAGGAACGCAGCAGGCTGGCGCACGATGGCGCGCCCCATGGCCACGCGCTGACGCTGGCCACCAGAGAGCAGGCCTGGCTTGCGGTCAAGGTAGGCGTCCAGTTCGAGGATCGCCGACGCCTTACGAACTCGGATGTCGATCTCTTCCTTCGGCACCTTCGCCAGCTTCAGCGCGAAACCAATGTTGTCGTACACGCTCATATGCGGGTACAGCGCGTAGTTCTGGAAGACCATCGCAATGTCGCGATCTTTCGGCTCGACGTCGTTGACGAGGCGATTACCGATCTTCAAGTCTCCGCCGGTAATCGATTCCAAGCCGGCCATCATGCGGAGCGCCGTCGACTTGCCGCAGCCAGATGGCCCGACGAGAACCAAGAACTCTTTGTCAGCGATACTCAGGTCGAGATCATGGATGGCGTGATAGCCGTTGTCGTAGACCTTGTTGATGCCTTCGAGTACAACTGTTGCCATGTGTATTCCCCCTGATTGCGGCTGTGTCGGGCTCTGGCAGCTCGACGATGTAAGCGTTTCCAGAGCGTAGGCGCTCGGGGCCCTCGCGTCCAGATCGTCAAGAGGCTCTTGCCGGACCTTCCAGACTCAGCCGACACGCTGCAGCCCACACAGCAGTCGAGAAGCGCACCAATCCAGACGGGAAGCGGAGGCAGCGGCGCTGCTCGGCATGTTTCAGCGATAACGTCGCGGCCCGTGAATCACGTCAAGAACCGCATGCAGGCGCTGGGTCTCCTCGATCGCTCGATCAAGGCCGCCACCGACGAAGAAATGGCCGCCGCCATCGAGGCGCTCGACGACGATCATCGTGAGGGCCTCGAGTCGTTCGTCGAGGGCGAGCTCGATGTCGACAGCGTGCGTGCTGCTATCAAGACCGGCCGCATCGACGGCACCATGGAAGCAATCGCAGCGATCATTTCCGACGCCGCCCTGGCCGCTTGCATCGAACAGCTCGGCGACAACGCCGACAACCCGTCGACCGATCAGCTCAAGGAAGTGCTCCCCCCAATCGTCGAGAAGCACGGCCTCGCCGTTGCCCGGATCATGCTCGCTGCCACCGTGGCTGGCGAAGCACCGGCATCTGCGATTATTCGCGACCTACTGAAAAATGACGACACCATGGCCCTCCCGAAGGTCGAAGAGTCCGAAGCCACGACGGTGCTTGACACCTCGAGGCGCCCGGCCGACGAGCAAGACAAGCTGCGCGCCGAGCGCAAGGCTGTCAAAGCCGCCAAGAAGGAAGTCGACCGCTCCCGCAAAGCGCAGTCAGCCTCCGCCAAGCCACGCAAGTAACGCTCCACAGCGGACGGGCAACACACCCCGTCGCGCGCTCTTTCTTCCCTCTCAATTCACTGAGTCGGGATCAGATCGTTCGAGGCCAAGAAAGCATGAACCCGAGTTGAGCTTGCTCAATGAGCGGTGAGGGCTGGCGCCGGGATCAGGCGATGTGGCCCGACTCAGGAGAAGCCGACGATGGGGTGAGGGAGGTAGTGCTCTTCGAGCGACTGCGCTTCGTCGTTCGTCAGTTCCAACTCGACGGCTGCAACGGCATCGTCGATGTGATGCGGCTTGGTCGCACCGATGATCGGTGACGTGACTGCCTTGTTGCGCAGCACCCATGCAAGCGCAATCTGCGCACGCGACACGCCGCGTGCTTCGGCAACCGTCCTGAGGGCATCGGACACTGCTTTGTCCGATTCCTCCATGCTGTAGAGGTATCGACCGAAATCGTCGCTCTCTGTGCGATTGGTCGTGGCGCCCCACTCGCGGGTCAGCTTGCCGCGGGCCATCGGGCTCCAGGGGATCACTGCGACGTTCATGTCACGGCAGAGCGGAAGCATCTCGCGTTCTTCCTCGCGATTGATCAAGTTGTAATGCGGCTGCATGCTGACGAATCGCGTCCAACCGTTGGCATCAGCGGTGTACTGCGCCTTACTGAACTGCCAGGCGTACATCGACGATGCACCGATGTAATGCACCTTGCCCGAACGGATCAGATCGTGCAGCGCCTCCATCGTCTCTTCGATCGGTGTGTGGTGGTCCCAGCGATGGATCTGATACAGATCGATGTAGTCGGTGCCAAGCCGCTTCAGGCTCTGATCGACCTCATGCATGATCGCCTTGCGAGAGAGACCCTCGCCGAACTGCCCCTCGCGCATCCGACCGCGCACCTTGGTGGCGATGATGACGTCTTCGCGTTTCGTCATGTCCGAAAGCGCACGGCCGACGATTTCTTCGCTCGACCCCAGTGAATAGACGTTCGCGGTATCGAAACAGTTGATCCCTGCTTCGAGGGCCTGCTCGATGAACGGCCGGCTGGTCGCTTCGTCCATGCTCCAGGCATGCGTGCCTTTGCCCGACTCGCCATAGCTCATGCATCCGAGCGTGATTGCCGAGACGGACAGACCAGTGTTTCCAAAGGGGACGTACTTCATCGCGTCACGTTGCCACACCCGCACCCCACCCTTGTCATCAGAAACTGAGACCAATTCGACACCCCCGGCGAGCATCACGGTCTCCATTTCGTCGGTGCTGGCCCCATCGCACAAAAGGGGGTCGCGAGACACCACTGGAGCGTTGCAACGGTCTCCATTTGGCACGACCGGGCGTGACGATGTGGGTGGTGTTACAGAAGTATGTGGCCGGCGTTCTTGGACTCATGTTCGAGAAGCCATCGCTTGCTGTCGAGGCCTCCGGCAAACCCTGTGAGCGAACCATTCGAACCGACGACTCGGTGGCAAGGCACAATGATCGAGATCGGGTTACGACCGTTTGCTGCTCCGACTGCACGCGCCTTGCGCTTATCGCCCATCCCTTCGGCCTGCTCGCCGTAGCTGACGGTCTCTCCGTAGGGGATGGCTCGCAGCGCCATCCATGCCGACTGCTGAAAGTCAGTACCGACTGGATCGAGTGGGAGGTCGAAGTCTTGACGATCCCCAGCGAAGTACTCGCCAAGTTGGTCGACAGCTGCAGCAAGGACCGGGTGCCCAGTCGTTTCGACCGTCTCGATTGCCTCTCCAAGTGGCACGCGTGCCGGATCATCGCTCGGCCACAGCACCGCCCTGAGCCCGACATCGCCGGCAACAAGCGTCAGCACCCCCATCGGGCTGTCCATGGTCGTGGAAGACAAGGCGGTGTCGATCATGCGGTGTCCTTACGGGGTTGTACAGCGTCAGCTGCAGCGGCCTGCAGCGTGCCGAGGCTCGCCCACAGGTGGTGAAGTGCATACGAGCGCCAGGGCGACCAAGCGGCAGTATCGTCGGCAGTGAGATTGAGCGCCGCCAGGGCGTTGACAGCAACGAGGTCGGTACCGAGAAAGACGTCGGGATGTCCGAGGCCACGCATCATCACGTAGTCAGTTGTCCACGGCCCGATGCCCTTGAGTGCAAGGAGTTGATCACGGGCGACGTGCGGGTCGGAGCCAGCATCGAGCTCAACACTGCCTTCGGCGACTGCTGCTGCAAGGCGGCGCACCGTGTCACGGCGAGCAGTCGGCATGGCGAACAACTCGTCAGGTGCTGCGGCGAGACGCTCGACGGTCGGGAAGGCATGGGACAGCTCGTTGCCGACCGCCAGTGCCGGATCGAGTGGTTCGCCCAGTGCCACAGCGAGGCGTCCGGTCACGGTGCGTGCTCCCGCGAGCGAGACTTGCTGGCCGATGACCGCACGCAGCGCCGTCTGTACCGGATCGGCGCTCGCCGAGGCGCGCCGCCCGGGGGCTCTGGCGACGAGCGGAGCAAGACGCACATCGGAGGCGAGCGCTGCATCGACGGCCTGCGGATCAGCATCGAGGTCGAGGAGCCGACGGATCCGTTGTACGGCCGTGGCGAGATCGGCCCACTCGGTCAGACGCACCCGAGCTTCGACGTGATCGTCGCCGACCCGCAGCGAGACGACGCCCGGTCCGTGAGGCAATGACAGCACCTGAGCGAACGTCGAGCCGTCCCACGACTCCACGCCGGGAATGGCGTGCGCACCGAGGAACGCCAGCAACTCATCACCGGCAAACGGCTGACGAGTCGGTAGCCGAAGTGTGACCTCGCCCGCTCTCGAGGCCTGGCTTGCTGTGCTGCCTTTGGCACGCAGTTCGGTCGGCGATGACGCAAACACTTCGCGCACAGTGTCGTTGAACTGGCGAATGCTGCCAAAGCCAGCTGCGAAGGCGATATCGGTGAAGGCCATCGCGGTGGTCTCGATGAGGAGCCGCGCAGTGTGCGAGCGATGCGCCCGCGCGATGGCGAGCGGGCCCGCACCAAGTTCGTCGGTCATCACCCGGTTCAGATGACGTTCGCTGTAGCCGAGCTGCTTCGCCAGACCTGGCACGCCATCACGCTCGACAGCGCCATCAGCAATGAGGCGCATCGCTCGGCCAATCAGATCCTGTCGAAGATTCCATTCGGGCGACCCAGGCGACGCGTCGGGGCGGCACCGCTTACACGCTCGGAACCCGCGTTGCTGTGCAGCGGCCGCTGTGTGATGGAACTCGACGTTCGTTTGCTTCGGTGTGATCGCTGGACAACTCGGGCGGCAGTAAATGCCCGTTGTACGCACTGCGGTCACGAACCACCCGTCGAAGCGCCGGTCGGCGTTCTTGACGATGCTGTAGCAACGGTCGTGGTCGAGGGGTGGCACATCTCCATACTGACGGTCGCTGCCGACAATGACCAGCGGAAATCAGCCAGCCAGTTGGACGTCCGATTTCCGCTCACCCGGTCCTCGTTCGGCGGGCGCCAGCTTGGTGCGCAAGAGCCACAGACCAACCAGACAGGAAACCACGCCACCAAGGAACCCGATTTGCTTGCCGACGATCTGAGCGAACCCGCCGACGAGCAGGCCACTGCCAGCCGAGCCGATCTCGAAGAACATCGTGAACGAGCTGATCGCCGACGCGCGATCCGCATCGCTGGCATTGTTGACCGTCAACGCCATGAGCGACGGATAGTTGAATGCGGCACCAAGTCCGATCAGGAACGCCCCGATCCAGAGGCCGATGACGCTCGGCGCCGCAGCGAAAACGGCCAGACCAACCGCCATGGAGACCAGTGCGATCGTTACAGAACGTCGCGGGCCCAGACGCTCAGGCAGCTTCGCGCCAAAGATCCGGATGATGAGCGAGACGAGCGCATAAGTCAGAAACAAGACGCCAGAGTTGGCAAAGCCGTTGTCCCGTGAGTACTCGGGAATGAACAGGAAAAAGGTCGTCAGGCCGCCGACGCCACACGCCAACACCGCGCCCGGCAGGATCGCGGCGGGGTGGATGATTCTGAAAATCCCACTCTTGGCGAGGGTCTTCACGGGCGGCGAAGCGCGCCGGCCAGAGTCAACGGTCGACTCAGAATCGTCAGGCGACTCGACGCGCGCCGGCGCAAAGATCGCGATCACCGCAGCCACGACGGCAAAACCACCGGCAGCAATAAAGGTGCGTTCGAAGTTGACGTCGTCGAGGAGCCATTCGCTGAAAACCGGTCCAACACCCAGGCCAGAGAAAACCGCCACCGAGAAGTAGCTCGCACCCTCCGCACGGCGAGCACGAGGCGACAGATCGGCAATCAACGTTGCAGTGCCAATGAAGACCGCTGCCTCGCCCACGCCGGTGAGTGCCCGGAGCCCCATCACGGCCACCAGTGAATCGATCTGGCTCATCAACATGCCGCCAGCCGCGGCTGTCAGCGCGCCGCCGATGATGATCGAGCGACGTCCGTAGCGATCAGCCAAACGACCGAGCAGCGGGCGGGCGAACACGGCGGCAAGCGCAAACACGGCAACATTCAGCCCAAGGGCAAGTTCACCACCTTTGAGCGGACCCTCGATAAACAGCGGCACAAGCGGGACCAACGTTCCGATGTACATGAAGAACGCAAAGGCGGTCAACGTGACGATCACGAACGGTTTGGTGATGAGTCGCTCCGCTGCAGTGTCAGGATGCTGACCGGCAGCAGTGGAGTTTCCAAACGTTTTCACTCAGACATCATGTCGAACCAGCTCGGATCTTCATGTTCTCTGATCGGGTCCGGCCGGAAGTCACAAACGGCGATCAGACCGCTTCGCGTTGACCAGATGCTGCCGACCGAATGGCTGCGTCGACGACCCGCTGCGCCGCCAAGCCATCGATCGAAGTCGGGCCACGCACCTCTCCCGCACGGACCCCTGCAATCCAATCGGCAGCCTCAGCCCGATACGCCTCGCTGAATCGGCCGAACCAGTCGTCACCGATGTGTTGATGACCTGCGCCCTCGAAGCGGACGACCGGTTGCGCTGGTTGCGGGGCAGTGACCATGCCCTGTTCGCAGGTGACCTCGACATCAATGTCGTAGCCGTATGTGGCCTCGACGAACTCAATCGTGACGGTCGACCCGTCAGCCATTGCCCCGAGCACAACCACGTGCTCGACTGGTCGTGGCCCACTGACCACCTGCGTGGTGACGGACGAAAACTCGGTACCCATCAGCCACCGGGCGGTGTGCACGTCATGGATCAACGATTGCGAGAAGACCAGTTCGAGCGGCCGTTGCCAATGATGGTTCGTATTGCGGTGGGCGCTGCGAACATGGCGGATCGCGCCGAGTTCACTGATCGCTCCTGCGACCTGCAGATGCGCTGGGTCGTACTGCCTCATGAAGCCCAGCTGGACCAGCGGACGCCCGGCCGCTACCTCTGCTGCAACGACACGCTCAGCATCGACGACGTTAGTCGCCAGTGGTTTTTCGCACAGAACGAAGGCGCCGCGCTCGACAGCGGCAATGGTGAGATCGGCGTGCGTGTCGTCCGGAGACGCGATGACGATGGCGTCAAGGCTCGGATCTGCGGCAACCCCCAGGGCGTCAGTCGATGCCGCTGCATTGCAGAGGCCAGCAGCATCAAGGGCGGCGGTCGCGACGACATCGGCAACGACGGCGACCTCGACGCCATCGATCGCCACGAGATTCTTGATGTGCTCACGGCCCATGCCGCCTGCGCCGATCACTCCAATTCGCACTGTCATCGACCCAACGATACGCGCCATCACCGTGTGCGTGAGTTGTTTGCGCACCGGGTGCCCAGAACCTCCACGAAATCGCTGGAAAATTAGTCGAGACGGGCCACGTCGACCGACACACTCAGTGTCTGGGTCGAGACCGGCCCGATGACCACGCCCCGGATGGGCGCCACGTCGGCGTAGTCACGGCCCCACCCGACGGTGACATGCCGGTCGACACCAACGATGCCATTAGTCGGGTCGAGATCGACCCACCCGTGCTCCGGGATCCATACCGAGCACCACGCGTGCGATGCGTCGGCGCCGATTGTTTTCTCCTCGCCGGGCGGCGGGTCGGTCTCGATGTACCCGCTGACGTACCGAGCGGCGAGTCCATGAGCCCGGAAAGCACCGACCGCAAGGTGCGCGAAGTCCTGACAGACGCCAGCTCGCCGGGCGAGGACATCGGACAGCGGCGTGGTCACCATCGTGGCAGTCGGGTCGAACCGGTATCCGGTGAAGATCGACGAGCAGACGTTCGCAATCACATCGAGGATCGGACGACCGGGTTCGAACTCGGCAGCGAAGTCATCGAGTAGTGCAGCGGTTTCCGGGCTCGACGGCCGGACGGGAATAAGCCTCGACGACGCAAGGAACGGCGAAACATCAAGCGAGACCGAGCCTCGCAATGCAGCGGTTTGCGCGGCTGCCTGCTCCCATGCCGGGTTCATTCGCGGTGTGATTGCCGATGTGATTTCGACTTGGGTGCTGACCTGAACGACAAGCCGGTGGTGCGGCCGATGTATCCCGAGCTGAACGACTCTGTTTCCGAACACATCGATGCGATCGTCTCGTTCGTCGACATCGGGGTCGGTCGTCAACTCCGTCGAGAGCAGTCGCTGCGTCGGAGTCGGCCGAGCAAGCAAGTTGGCCACGCTGTAACCGTCGAGCATTTCTGCCGAGTATTCGTAGGTCGTAAAATGCGACACCGAGTAACGCCGGGCTTTCACGATGATTGCTCTTTCAGGAGGCCGACCGGACGGGGATCTACCGGCGAAGCAAGGAACGTACTCACGACACTCCGCGCAAGCTGATCGCAACCGACATACAGCTCGTGCAGTGCGCGCTCGGTCGACACGGGCGAGTGCAGGCGGCTTCGCTGCAGGCCGTTGGCCAGGTCGGCAGCCAACGTCGCTCCGTCCGTCCATCCGACTGCCTCGGCTTCGCGTCGTACCGACTCAATCGCCGACGCGGCCGACCGCGGGTTGTTGCCGTCGAGAATGACGAGTTCAACGGCTGCACCGAACTCGACGTCTGATCGGTAGCGACGGCGGTAGGCCACCAAGCTCTCGTTCGTGGCAAGCACGATCTCGATCAGCCGCTGTGCATCATCTTCGAGGTCGATCATGGCGGCCCACTGCACCGCACCACGCCAGACGTCGATCACACCAAAGACACGTTCGAGGCGTCGACCGATCTCGCCAATCCTCCATGCCGGCCCATGCACCATGCTTTCGTTCCACAGACCGGCGAGCGATGCGACATCGATCAGAACACTGTCAAGGAGACCGCTGTCGAGGAGCCCAGCCTCAAGGTCGGCAGCAAGGTCTGGAGCGAGCGCATCAAAACCATCGGTGATCGACCGGTTCGGAACGGTCGCAGCAACGAGTGCGCTGATATCTCGACGTTGATCAGCGAGCCGCGCAAACAGACGTCCCGCTGTGACCGAGAAGAACTCGCGCACCGATGACACCTCGGCAAGAAGCGAACCGAGCTGGCTCGCCAACGCCGTGGCAGCCGATGCGAGCGAGGCCGACGGAATGAACGCCTCGCTGCCGTGGATCGTCGTTGCTTCGGCCCGATCGAGGTCTAGGCCGGCGACGTGGCCGAGCATGCCGATCGCCGGCGCGACCCAACGTTCGGCAATTTGTGTGTCGGCCGTGCCACCCGTTCGATCGAGAACAACACGCAATGTTCGAGCGAGAAGTTCGGTTCGCTCGAGTGCCCGGCCTGCCCAGAAGAGCGCCTCGGCCGCCCTCGTGGGCACCGAGGCCACGAGATCTACCTGCGGCAGTGGCCGACGTCGAGCGGTTCGCACCCGATCGGATGCGCCGAGCACCCACAGGTCTTTCGCGCGCGCCAGGGTCGGGGCGAGCGGGTCGTCATACAAGCCAAGAACTCGAACGCTGGCGCCGGGCAACACCTCGACGCCCTGATCGCTTGCGACCAAATGCATCCGCAAGATGATCGGCCGGTCGAGGACCGCCGTGTCGTCGTAGGTGGGCTGAAGATCCCATTGCATGCTCATTCGCACCGCCGGTGAGATCTTTCTGAGCACCGTTCGTTCGAGCGAGAGTTGGCGCGAACTGGCCAACCACTCGCCGGCCGTTTCCCAAGATTCAGCGAGCTCGAGATCTTCGATTACACCTGAGCCATGCGCGTTGGCGAGGCGCACGCCGCCTGACGATGTGGCCAGGAGGAGCCCGGGGATGCCCGCACCGCCCTGGGTGTTGACTTCCATCGGGTCGATCCGATCATCTTCGAGTCGACGGAACAGCACGTCGATCGGTTCGAAACCAGCCAGTGATCGCAGCCACAGCCGTCGTTTCCGGACGACCAGGTCAGCACCTTCGGCCAGGTTCAGACCGAGTTGCGTGGCGAGGAACGACTGCTCAACAAACGAAGGATGATCGACGCCACCGGACATCACGACAATGCGCGGGCTTTCCGCATCGGACAGATCGGCGAGGCCATCGCGAAGGCGATCCACGAACGGAGTGAGCGGTTGCAACCCCACCGATGTTCGCACCGATGCGGCGACGTCGCGGTGCACTCGAGCTGCGACCATCCGGTCCAGCAGCGCGAATCCGACGCCGGACGGCGCGTCGGTTCGATCAGCAATGACATGCCAGACACCCATTGCGTCGCGCATCACGTCGACGGCGTAACTGGTGAGCCAACGCTTCGGCGTATGCGCGCCGATTGCGGCAGTTCGATATCGACTCGACGACCAGAGTGCCTCGGACTCAATAACGCGATCGGTGAGTAAACGACGCGCCCCGTACAAGTCGGCGAGGATCGCCTCGAGCATCTGCATCCGAGCAGCGACGCCGGCGCGAAGCATTTCGAATTCCGCACTGTCGAGAACGTAGGGAATCGGGTCGAGTCGCCATGGACGCGACTCGAGCGAAACCGAACGTCCGTCGGAGCGTGCAGGAAGATCGTGAACAATGTGCCCGGCGCCCTCAAACGACAAGATGCGATCGGCATCGAACTGCCGACGCGCCAAGTCGGGGAGTTCGGCAAACCTACAGATGAGCTCGGCGGCGGCGGTCATGATTTCGTAGGCAGAGTCAGAGGTGCGGGGTGATGAGATAAGGGGAAATGGCGATCAGCACGACGCTGATCGACCCAGGTCAGAAATGTAGATAACGCTCGGCGAGGGCATTGTGCAGGTTGGCAAGCGCGCCCTGCACGCGTTCCATCGCCGCATCGAGGGCAGCACCGTCGTCGGCGGCAGGCCGCGATTGATACAACTCTTGATCGGCGTGTTCGAGTGCGCGCAGCACATCGTCGTTCGCCGGCAGGCGCAGAAGCGACGAGCGAACCTCTGTAAGACACCCGGCGACCGAACGCGGGAAGCGGTGATCGAACAACAGGAAACGAACAACTTCAGGCCCGTCAATCGGCCCATCGGATGCACGCTGATACATCTGTAAGGCCGACAGCGAGCGCAGCACACTCATCCACCGCACTTCGGCGAACTGATCGACCGCACCGTGCGGGAGGGCCAGCAGAGATGCCGCACGGACCCCAACGACTCGAGTCGTCATGTCAGCGCGCTCGATGTAACGGCCAAGCCTCCAGAGCTCGAACGCTTCGTCGCGAGTCATCGACGAATTCATAACGCCGTCGAGCCGGCGACTGTCGTTAATCACGCGTGCAAGAAATGCGTCACGCGGTCGGCGGTCGAGCGATCGCGCAGCGTTGGGTCGCACGTACAGAGTCAAATCGTTGACGGTCTCCCATGCCTCGCGCGGCACGACCTCTCGACAGGTTCTGAGATTAGCGCGACACGACTCCACGGTCTGGTGGATGCTGTTCCCGTGCTCAGAGTCGCACATCAGGAAACGCACAACGAGTCGCTCCTGCGACTCCTCGCCATTTCCGTTAGTTTCGATCTCGGTGTCGCTGCCTGCAATCGTGACCAGTGGCTGCCAGTTGGCAGCATCGACGTTCGGGATGTCGGCGAGGAGCTCACCAAAGCTCCGCAGTACTCGTGCAGAGTCCTCGGCGCGCTCGATGTAACGGGCAGCCCAATAGATGCGATCGGCAACGCGTGAGAGGAGTGCCATCAGTTCGCTCCCTGTGACTGGCCTTGGTTCTGCGCCGGGTCTTGGTCCTGGGGTTCAGGCTGCTCCCAGCTCGGCAGAGGAGTGAGCTCTCCGGGTATCGCGTCGACAATCCACGTGTCTTTGCTCCCACCGCCCTGCGAGGAGTTGACGATCAACGACCCCTTCGTGAGCGCAACACGTGTGAGTCCGCCAGCAGTGACGTAGCTGTCGGCGCCCGTCAAGATAAACGGCCGCAGGTCGAGGTGCCGCGGCTCGATTCCTTCGTCCACCAGCGTTGGAGCGGTCGAGAGTTCGAGGATGGGCTGCGCGACCCAGTTTCGCGGATCGGCATGAATCGCTTCTGCCGCCGCCTGCAGTTCGTCCGAAGTCGCCCGATCCCCAATCAGGATGCCGTAGCCACCACTCTCGTTCGCGGGCTTCAGCACCAACTCGTCGAGGTGAGAAAGCACATACTCACGCTCGTCATCGTACATACAGCGATACGTCGGCACGTTCTTGATCAGCGGCTCTTCGTCGAGGTAGTAGCGGATCATGTCAGGCACCCAGGCGTACACACACTTGTCGTCAGCAACACCAGCACCCGGAGCGTTGGCAATGCCGACATTGCCCGCTTTCCATGCGCGCATCAAACCGGGAACTCCGAGCATCGAATCCTCGAAGAAGACCTCAGGATCAATGAAGAGGTCGTCGATGCGTCGATAGATGACGTGTACACGCTCCAAGCCCAGGATCGTCTTCATGTACACGCACTCGTCGTCGCCAACGGTCAGATCAGCGCCCTCGACGAGTTCTGCACCCATTCGCTGCGCAAGGAATGAGTGTTCGAAGTACGCCGAGTTGAAAATGCCCGGGGTGAGCACCGCAATCGTCGGATTGGCAATGTCGTCCGGGGCCAGCGAGCACAGCAGTTTGTTGAGTTCGTCCGTGTACCCGTCAACCGGTCGGACCCGCTGCCGTTCAAACAGTTCAGGGAACGTCCGCTTCGCGACGCCGCGATTCTCCAGCACGTAGCTGACACCCGAGGGAACGCGAAGGTTGTCTTCGAGCACGTAGAAGTCGCCGTCGCCTGCCCGGACGAGGTCGGACCCGGAAATGTGTGCCCACACACCGAATTTCGGCGAGAAACCCTGGCATTCGGGGCGATAATTGACCGAATCGTCGAGCAGATCGGACGGGAACACACCATCGGCGACAATGTTACGGTCGTTGTAGACGTCGTCGATGAACATGTTCAAGGCCCGGAGGCGCTGAGCAAGCCCAGCCTCGACTTCTTCCCACTCCGACCCGGCGATCAAACGCGGAATGATGTCGAACGGCCACGCGCGATCGATGTTCTCGCCGTCGGAGTACACGGTGAACGTGATGCCCATCGTGAGGATCTCGAGATCGGAGGTGGCTTGGCGCTCGCGCAGTTCGTCGATGCCGAGCGCATCGAGTCGTGACATCAACTCCTCAGCAATTGGCCGAGGGGTTCCATCAACATCGAGCAGTTCATCCACGAGTGACGACAGTAGCCAATGGGGCGGACATCACAGCCCAACCATCAGTTTTGTCATCGTTGAGCGCTGACGAACTTCCCGTTCCCCTCGCTCTCCCACTCGCTCACGAGCCGGTCGGGGGCTTTGGCTCTTTGGGAAGCCCGAGGACGCGTTCGCCAACGATGTTGCGCTGGATCTGGCTCGTACCACCCCAGATGGTCTCGGAACGCGAGAAAAAGAACGACGACATCATCGGGCTCACCGGGTAGCCGTCTCGACGCTTGTCACGCGACGCACCAGGCCATCCGCCAGCCTCGGGTCCGGCGTCGATGAGCAGCGAATCGGTGCCATAGATGTCCAATGCCAGTTCCATTGCGTTCTGATGCATCTCGGTCCAGAACATCTTGTTCGTGGCTCCGAGCGCAATCGTTCCCATGTCCACCACCCCGGTACCGCTGCTCTTGCTCAACGTCGCAGTGAGGTTCCGCAAGCCATTGAAACGCAAGATCTCGATCTTGCTGTAGTACTCCATGAGACGCTGACGAATGTGTGGATCGTTGATCGCACCGTTCGCAATGGCCTCATCTTTGAGCAGCCGGAATTCCTCAGCAAAACGACGGAAACCAGTCGTAGCCGACTGGCCGCGCTCGAAACCGAGGGTCGAGTTCGCGACCTTCCAGCCATTGTTGACTCCGCCGACAACGGCGTCCTTGGCACAACGTGCGTCGGAGAAGAAGACCTCACAGAATTCCGCAGTGCCGTCGGGCTGGGTGATGCCGCGGACTTCGACGCCCGGCTGGTTCATCGGGACAAGCATGTAGGAAATCCCGGCGTGCTTCTTCGCCTCTGGATCAGTACGCGTCAGGAGGAAGCAGTAGTCGGCGTGGTGACCCTGCGTGGTCCAGACTTTCTGGCCGTTGATGACCCACTCATCACCGTCGAGCTCAGCCGTTGTCTTGATCGACGCCAAGTCAGAACCTGAGTCGGGCTCCGAAAAACCCTGACACCAGCGGGTCCGACCCTGCAGAATCCCGGGCAGAAACTCTTTCTTCTGTTCTTCGGTTCCCCACTGGAGCAGCGTCGGGCCGACCAGCGTGTCACCGAAGAAGTCACCACGCATGGGGGCCTTCGCATTGGCGAACTCTTCCGACAGGGCAACGCCCTGCATGGTGGTCAAACCCTTGCCGCCGTACTCGGCAGGCCAAGTGGCGCAGATCCAACCACCTTCGAACAGCCTTGTTGGCCACTCGGCATTAAAAATCGCGCGCTCATCTGTCGACATTTCGAAACCATCGTCAAACCATCCGTCGGGCAGGTTCTCGACAAGCCACGCCTTAATTTCGGTGCGGAAGTCTTCGGCTTCGTTTGGGTACGTCAGATTCATACACAACATCCTTGCCGCTGCACCGACGCTGCCCCGAATCTGGAGCGTGTGGCACTCGTCGCTGGCTCACCACGGGGCTGCATCGATTCAGTCTTTATTCGATGCTGGGTGTTCACAGCTCGTTTACCTTAAGCGCACACACGCGCAACACCGCACCTCTACCGTGAGATACGCAGTCGTTCCACCCTCAGCTCAACCAGTGCCTCAACCCCCTCGAGAAAACTGGTCCCCCACTGGGGGTGGGAGGCTGACCAGGCACGCCGGTCAGGCCTCCGAACCCGCACGGGTGAACAACGTCGATGCGCCCTGTGGGCAACTGTCAGCACGTTTTCGTGATGCTCTTTGGCACGCCCGTCGACACCAGCAACGACAGTTCACGAAGACGAAACAAAGCCGCGACACGCGCGACATGGACTGTCCGTAACTTGCGCTTCGCAATCCGGACGGCAACGGCGCCACTGGATTCTCCAAGTAAACCTTCCCTTATCCCCGATCCTTTTTGGAGGACCCCGTGCACAATCGTGCGCTTCGAATCATCTCTGGCCTTGGCGGCGTTGTCGCCCTTGTGGCCCTCATGCCCGGAACCGTCATTGCTCAGGAAGCGTCAGAGGTCCAAGCGGTCCTCGACAACATCTGGGTCTTCATCGCTGGTTGTCTTGTCTTCTTTATGCAGGCGGGTTTCGCACTCGTCGAGGCTGGCCTGACACGAGCGAAGAACGTGGTGAACATCTTTGCCAAGAACATGGCTGACGCGATCATCGGCATCCTTGCCTTCTTCGCAACCGGCTACGCCTTCGCTTTCAGCGGCGGCAATGACCTCTTCGGCACCGGCGGTGGGTGGTTCTTCATGAACGACCTCGACATCAACGCTCTCGGCGGAAGCGGGGTGATCAACCTGTCGCACGGAACGTTCTTCTTCTTCCAGGCAGTGTTCGCCGCAACAGCCGTGACGATCTGCTCCGGTGCAATGGCCGAACGTACGAAGTTCACTGCCTACCTCATCTTCAGTGTGTTCATGTGCGGCATTATCTACCCAGTGGTCGTCCACATGACCTGGGGCGGCGGCTTTATCGCTGGCCTCTCAATCGGTGACGCCGTGTACTCCGACTTCGCAGGCTCCGGTGTCGTGCACATGACCGGAGGTGTCGCTGCACTCGTCGGCGCCAAGCTCGTCGGTGCCCGCAAAGGCAAGTTCGCCGAAGACGGCACGGCCCGGGCAATCCCCGGCCACAACATTCCGTTCGCCATCCTCGGTGTGTTCATCCTCTGGCTCGGCTGGTTCGGCTTCAACCCCGGCTCCGAGCTCGCTGCCGACAATCTGGTCACTGGAATAGCACTCAACACGATCCTCGCCGCTGCCGCCGGTGGCCTCGCCACCACAGCATTTGTCTGGATCAAAACGGGCAAACCCGACGTTGCCTTCATCGGTAACGGCGTCCTCGCCGGGCTCGTCGCCATCACCGGTCCGTGTGGCACCGCCACACCGGTCATGTCGATCGTCATCGGTGCCATCGGCGGCCTCATCGTGGTCCTCGCTGTGCAGTTCTTCGACAAGATCCAGATCGACGATCCGGTCGGTGCCATCAGCGTCCACGGTGTGGTCGGCATGTGGGGCGTGCTGTCAATCGGCATCTTCGCCCGCTACGACGACGCTTTCCTCGGACGAGAAGACGCCGGCCTGCTGTACGGCGGCGGCTTCGAGCAGCTCGCCGTGCAGTTCCTCATGGTGATCATCATCATCGCCTGGGTCGGCATCGCCAGCCTCATCGTCTTTTCCGCACTGAAGGCCACGATCGGCCTCCGAGTGAGCGAAGAAGAAGAGGTCGGTGGCCTTGACATTCCCGAGCACGGTATGGCCGGCTACAACAACGACCCGTCCTACGCCTGAACCTGACTGACAGAAAGAAGAGACAACAACATGAAACTCGTAACTGCAGTCATCAAGCCGTTCAAGCTCGATGACGTCAAAGACGCACTGAAGGAAGCCGGTTCATCTGGCATCACCGTGAGCGAGGTCCGCGGCTTCGGCCGCCAGGGCGGCCACACGGAGACCTACCGAGGTGCTGAGTACAAGATTGATTTCGTCCCCAAGGTCCAAGTGTCGATCGTGGTCGACGACGCCGCTGTCGACGCCGTGGTCGAGGCGATCACCAAGTCAGCTGCCACCGGCAAAATCGGCGATGGCAAGATCTGGGTGACCGACGTCGATCGGATCGTACGCATCCGAACGGGAGAGGAAGGTGCGGACGCCGTCTAATTCCGGCCGCGCTCTCAGGAGACAGCCCAGCGAACCGCAATGATGCGATTCGCTCGGACGACTCCCCGTGTCGCATCTCGTCCTCGAGATGTCGACACGGGGATCGTTTCGTTTTCGGGCAAACGAAGTTCGGGCTACAGACCGACCTGCGCCCAAGCGCTCCCTCAACCTGCATCCCAAGTCCCTCTGTTTCCGAATTGTGAACATCAGGTTTCCGCACGCTCACACGTCACAGGTAGTACCTACGGTCCGCTTCCATGCTGCTCGCAATGGACTCCGGAAATACCGCATGGGTGCTGATTTCAGCAGCTCTCGTACTTTTCATGACGCCAGGTTTGGCTTTCTTCTACGGCGGCATGGTGCGTTCGAAGAACGTGCTCGGCATGTTGATGCAGAGCATTTTCGCCATCGGCTTAGTGTCGACCATTTGGGCAATCGTCGGCTTCTCACTCGTCTTCGGTGACAGCGGCAACGGTTGGATTGGCAACTTCGACTTTCTTTTCCTCGCCGACGTGACCGATCTCGATGGAGACATTCCCGGCATGGCGTTCGTTGCCTTTCAAATGATGTTCGCCGTCATCACCCCGGCACTGATCACCGGCGCAACAGCCGACCGGTTGAAATTTGGTTCGTATGCCGTACTCATCGGGTTCTGGTCGTTGCTCGTCTACATCCCTGGGGCCAAGTGGGTGTTCAACGGCTGGCTCCTCGAGATGGGGGCACTCGACTTCGCTGGTGGCACCGCCATCCACATCAGCGCTGGTGTTGCTGCGCTTGCCGTCATCCTCGTCATTGGCAATCGCAAAGGCCACGGCGACGTGCCAATGCCACCGCACAACCTTCCGCTCACGGTGCTCGGTACCGGGATCTTGTGGTTCGGCTGGTTTGGATTCAACGCCGGTTCCGGCCTCGGCGCCGACGGCCTCGCAGCCCAGGCCCTCGTCAACACCCATCTCGCTGCCTCGACCGGCATGCTCGGCTGGCTCCTCGTTGAGCGGTTGAAGGGCGGCCAAGCCACCGTGCTCGGTGCCTGCTCCGGTGCGGTTGCCGGCCTTGTCGCCATCACCCCATGCGCTGGTTTCGTCGGGGGTGCATCGCCGTTGATCATCGGCTTCCTCGCCGGAATGTTGTGCTTCCTCGCGCTGACCGTCAAGGAGAAAATGAACTGGGACGACAGCCTGGACGTTATTGCAGTACACCTGATTGGTGGCATTGTCGGCACGCTGCTCCTTGGCCTGTTCGCCGATGCGACCGTTAACCCAGTGATTGCCGAAGACAGTTCGGAAGGCCTTTTCTACGGCGGCGGTCTCGAGCTACTGAAAGATCAATTCGTCGCGGCACTTGTGGTTGGTGTCTTCTCCTTCGTGGTCACGTATGCCCTCGCCAAAACGATCGATGCAACGATGGGGCTACGCGTCGACGAAGATGCTGAATACCAAGGTCTCGACCAGAGCCAGCACGCCGAGTCGGCGTACAGCGGCTAACGCTCTTTGAGCATCACGCCATGAACACATCGCACGAACCAGGGACACCATGAAACTCATCACTGCAGTCATTAAGCCCTTCAAACTCGACGACGTGAAAGATGCCCTCAAGGCAATCGATGTCACGGGCATCACCGTCTCTGAGGTCCGCGGTTTTGGACGCCAAGGCGGACACACCGAGACGTACCGTGGCGCCGAATACAAGATCGATTTCGTCCCCAAGGTCAGCCTTGCCACCGTTGTCGACGAGGCACGTGTTGACGAGGTGGTTGCGGCCATCGCAACGGCCGCCGCCACCGGCAAGATCGGCGACGGCAAGATCTGGGTGACCAACGTTGACCGTGTCGTGCGCATCCGCACCGGCGAAGAAGGCATCGACGCCGTCTAGTTTCTCCTGCTCATCATCGTTCCCGGTCCGCTCGACGTCGACGCCAGTTACGAAACTCGCTCCGGGTCGCAACCAAACCGGCCAGGATGATCAGCCCGCCGACGATCAGGACCGGCCACGCAAATCCGTTGTCCTCAACGGGTGTCAAGGTCGTCGTCAGCAAGATCCCGAACATGCTGACATTCTCCCGTTTGCGTCCAGATTCCTGCGGACTGGCCAACAAAAACTTCGACGGAAACGTGATTAGGCCTGGAGCGCTCGGAGGTTGGCGATGGTCTGGCCGGCACCGGCGTCGACACCTTCAAGCGCCCGCAAAATTGCGACGAGGTTCCGGTCGCGCTTTTGCGTAAGGTCTCGGATCGAACTGCCTGCTGCTTGCTCGTCGGATTGCTCGGCAATCGTGTCGATCAGTTCGTCGGTCAGCTCCGGTGTGTCCATCAGCTTGGTCCACGGCCATTTGAGCGCCGGCCCGAACTGCTCCAAGAAGTGGCGCATGCCGCCCTCACCCCCGGCGATCCGATAGGTCTCAAACGTGCCCATCTGCGCCCACCGAAGGCCGAAGCCGTAGCGGATTGCGTCGTCGATCTCCTCGGTGGTTGCAATGCCATCGTTCACCAGCCACAGTGCTTCACGCCAAACGGCCTCGAGGAGACGATCGGCAATAAAGGCATCGATCTCTTTGCGCACATGCAGCGGGTGCATGCCGAGCGCTCGATAGGTGTCCATCGCACGGTCGATCGTTCCAAGCGATGTCTGCGCGCCACCGACAATCTCGACAAGCGGCAGCAGGTACACCGGGTTGAACGGATGCGCCACCACGAGCCGTTCCGGGCGGGTCATCGATGTTGCAAGGTCCGTCGGCTTGTACCCCGAGGTCGAGGAGGCAATGATCGCGTCCGTCGGCGCTGCAGCATCGATGGCCGCAAGCGTCGAGTGCTTGATATCCAGCCGCTCTGGGACACTTTCCTGGATCAGCCCGGCGCCGTCGACGGCTGCTTCGATCGACCCGCACAGCGTCAACGAGCCAATGTTGTCCGTCGACAGACCAAGTGCGTCCCACGCCGAGACGGCGTCGGTAAGCACGTCGGCCAAGATTTCCGAAGCATTGGGCGACGGGTCGTATGCCGCAACGTCGATGCCGCGCATCCGCATTCGAGCCGCCCAAGCAGCACCGATCACACCACATCCGACGACGGCGCCGCGCTGTGGCAGCTCAACCATGACGGATGAGCTGCATTTTCTCGCGAACCTCTGCCGACGTCATGATGTCGAAGTTCATGCCGCTCAGGATGTCGACGGCTCGTTCGACGAGGTCACGGTTCGTTGCCAACTGACCCCGGTCGAGGTACAGGTTGTCTTCGAGGCCGACGCGGACGTTGCCACCGGCAATCGCAGCAAGCGCCACGTATTCGAGCTGCTTGCGCCCGATCGAGAACGCGCTGAACGTCCAGCTGTCGGGGATGTTGTTGATCATCGCCATGAAGGTGTTTAAATCCGGCGGCGCACCCCACGGGATCCCCATGCATAACTGCACCATGACCGGATCAGCGATGAGTCCCTGGTCGACGAGCGACTTTGCCTGCCACAGGTGGCCGGTGTCGAACACTTCGATCTCCGGACGCACACCGAGCTCCTGGACCTGACGGGCCATTTCGGCGAGAATCGATGGGGTGTTCGTCATGACGTAGTCGCCCGCGCCGAAGTTCATCGAGCCACAGTCGATGGTGCAGATCTCGGGGAGGATTTTTCGGACGTGGTCGAGTCGTTCGGACGCCCCCACCATGTCGGTGCCGGCCTCGGCAAGTGGCAGCGGGCTTTCGACAGAACCAAAGGTGACGTCGCCACCCATGCCGGCGGTGAGGTTGATCACCGGGTCGACATCGGAGGCTCGGATGCGATCGACTACTTCGGCGTAGTAATCGACGTCGCGCGACGGCGCGCCGGTCTCGGGATCGCGGACGTGGATGTGCACGACGGCGGCACCTGCTTTGGCTGCCGCGATGCAGTCGTTGGCGATTGCTTCGGGGGTGTACGGCACCTTGTCGGACTTGCCGACGGTGTCACCGCTGCCGGTGACGGCGCAGGTGATGAAGACAGAACTCATGAGGTTTCCTTCTGATCAGGGGTTCGAGGGCTCGAGGGACCGAGTGGTTGAGGGGTTCGGGGTGTCACGATCAAGTACGCGTAGACGCGAGAGCAGATCGTCACGGTCGACATAGCAGCCGGTGAGGACTCGCGAGCCGGCGCCCGGATCGAACGCGTCGCGGCCGTGCAGCATTCGTCGGTTGTCGAATCCGATGATGTCGCCTGGCTCAAAACGGGAGCGCAGCATCAGTCGCTCGTCGTGAGCAACGCTGGCGAAGACGCGCATCGCGTCGTACGCACGTGGTACGTCGACAGTCGGCATGTCTGGGGCGAGCCGGACCGGATAGAACGCGCGCATGGTCAGCTGCGCGCCCAGCTGACCATGGTCGATGACCGGGCCGGTCCAACGGTGATCGCCGTCCAGCGCCCGGTTGGCGAACACCCAATTCAAGGTGGTCAGTGCCTCGTACTCGGCGGGGTGATTCGCCTCAAGTTCAGCAACAACCGCGAGCCCATCGGTCATTCTCGAGGCTCCACCGGCGACCGTGTTCTCGACACAATGCAGGAACTGGAAGCCGGGCGGCGTTTCACGCGTCGGGAGGTCGGCGTGTTGGCCGAGATTCAGACCCGTGTTCGCCGTCGAATCGGCATCGAAACGTGCCTCGACCGTGAAGATGTTGCCAAAGTTCGATCCACGGATCGGGCCGATTCGCTTGATCAGCGTTTCGAGAAACAACCGATCAGCCGGAGTGTTTCGGAGCCTGGCGAAGCCGTAGGTGTGCATTGCTCGCAGCCAGTCGCCGAACACCACGATGTCGTCGAGCACCGATACGCCATCGAAGGACGGAGGTTCGTCGAGCGTGCCGGTTGTCCAGCGTGTCAGCGGACCGGGGGTCGCTTCAGGCCGATGCCGCCGCGCAGCAATCGAGCGCAACCATCCTGGGTGGACGACCGACTGGAGACCATCGGCCCATGTCAGCTCAAGCGCCCCATCGTCGGTTCGCCGAGCGGCCGAGAGGAACGACGACGCGGGGAGGTCAGCCGGGTCGACCGTGCTCTCTCGGGTGACCGGGTCGATCGCCCGCGAATTCTCAAAGAGCCACAGCGAGTAGCAATCAAGACCGAGCCCATCAGCCCAGCCAACGCGCACGTTCGGCAACGCGCCACTCACGATGTCGATCGGCGCCCACGCATACGTGGCGAAGTCCGGAGTGGGCGTGGCCTCGTTCATCGGCCCACAAGATTACACAGCTCAGCCGAGAGACCGTGCCGTCTGCTCAACGGCACCACTGAGCGATCCGCCGCCAGGGTCCGTGCCAGCCGATCGCCGGTGTCGATTGTCACCCCCAGCCAATAGCTCTCGTTCCGACAGTGATGCAGCCGGTGGTTCTTGGCAAGCCGGCAGTCATAGCGGGGAAGGGGTCGACATTGAGAGTGCCCAAGCAGGTGGACCCGCCCGATCGGGCGAAAGCGCGGGCCGCTTGGTCGGGCGAAGTGAAGTCCCGGGCACGGCACAATCGCCACGGTACGTCAAGCGCTCAGTGCCAGCATCTCGGCCCCGCCGACATCAGACAGATCGTCTGACCCGAGCAACGACGGATTCGGTTGCAGGCGGGTTGATGTTGCCGTGGTCACGCGGCGTACAGTCCCCTGCATGACGACAATCGAGACGCCAGCCGCCGACGCTGCACCGAAGAAGGAACGCTGGACAGCGCAGTGGAAGGAGCTGTACAGCGAAGTCATCACCAACAACTTGTGCACCGGGTGTGCCGGCTGCGTTGTCACCTGTCCCCACGATGTCATCGGATACGAGCACGAAGAGGGCAAGTACATCCCGTTCCATCTCGAAGAAGAGTTGGGACTCGACAACTGCATTCACGGCGAGAAAGGCTGCACCACTTGCACCCGTGCATGCCCTCGCTTCCGCGCCTGGGAGCCCGCTGCCGACATGCACCTGTTCGGGCGTGTCCGCGAACCCGATGAGATGGCAGGCATTTGGCGTCAGCTGTACCTCACTCGTGCGAGTGACGACATGGTCAACAAGATGGGCCAAGACGGCGGCCTCGTGTCGGCGATGCTGATCTGGCTGCGAGAACACGATTACATCGACGCCGCTCTCGTGTCTGGCGTCGAAGAAGACGATGCGTGGAAGGCCAAGCCGGCCGTCGTCTCGTCACCCGAAGAAATCCTCGCCACTGCGGGCTCGCGCTACACGTACTGCGCCAATCCGCTGGCGCTCCGCGAAGCTCAAGAAAAGGGGTTCAAGCGGCTCGCCCTCGTCGGCATGGGTTGCCAGACCTCATCACCGCCAGTGATGTGGGATCGCAAGGCCGGCAAAGTCAGTAAGCCGTTCCTCTTCAACATTGGCCTGCTCTGCTCCAAGACGTTCGATGACGCCATCTTCGAAGAGCTCTTCGAGGCCAAGTACGGCCTGAAGAAGCAAGACATGGTGAAGATGAACATCAAGGGCGCCTTCCAAATTTGGATGAAAGATGGCTCGTACCACGAGATCAACCTGAAGGAATGCCACGCTTGGACTCGTGAAGGCTGCAAGACCTGCCCCGACTTTGCTGCCGAACATTCTGACGTCGCCACTGGCGGTATTGGCGAAGACAACGACTGGACGCTCACGATCGTGCGTACCGAACTCGGTGAGGAGGTCATCGAGCGGATGATCGCTGACGGCTCGATCCTTGCGAAGCCCGCCCAGACCGACGAAACCGCAATGCGTCTGCTGCGACTACTGTCGATCGTCAGCCGACGCCGTTGGCCGCAAGGCGCTGACGCTGCCCCGGCCGTCGGTGTACCGCCGCCCAAAAAGAAAGCTGCAGCTGTGCAAACAGCACCGACAGCAGATGCGAAACCTGACGAGTCGAAGGCCGCCGAAGCGAAAGCTGAGCCGGTGCCAGAACCAAAGAAAGAATGATCAGGACGGCGTGGCGCTTGACGCCACGCCGTTGTTCAGGACGTTGCTCAGTTGTTGCATTCGGCGAGATCGGCCTCGAAGAGGTCGAGCGCCGTGCCCGGGCCAGCATCGGTTGCTGCCTCGGTGATTGCTTCGTAATCGGCGTCAGAGTAGGCCTCGAGCTTGTCGAACAAGCAATCACGCACTCGCTGCGTAATCAGGCCCTCGATGAGCGCCGTGTCGACGATGTCTTCAGCGACGCGTCGGTTGCCCGGGTCGGAGTTGCAAGCACTCAGACCGAGCACGGCGACGACAGCGACGCCGACAACTCGCAGGCGACGGGTGGTCGCAGTATGGCGGGGCTGGCGCTTCGAGTTCACAGAGGCGAAAGGCTACTGGCACGATGTGGGGATGCCGCTCCACCACGAGGCTCGCACGCTCCTCGACATGATGGAGGCAATCGGTGCGCCGCCACTCGATTCGCAGCCTCCAGCCGAAGCGCGGGCCACCCGCAAAGCACTGGCGGCAGAGCCGACCGAGCAATGTCACGAAATTCTCGAGATCAACGCTGGCGGTATCCCTACGCGTCTCTATCGGGCGAAACCGACCGGAACGACGCCAGGGCTACTCGTGTTCATCCACGGTGGCGGCTGGGTGATCGGCGATCTCGACAGCCACGACAACGTTTGTCGATCGTTGGCCAACCGCAGCGGGTTAACCGTGCTCAGCGTCGACTACCGACTGGCACCCGAAGATCCTTTCCCCGCAGGACTTGACGACTGCAGTGCCGCAACGCTGTGGGCCTTTGAGCACGCCCGCGAGCTCGGCATCGACCCGACACGCATCGCCATCGGCGGCGACTCGGCGGGTGCCAACATCGCCGCCGTCGTTTGCCACGAGACCACAGTGCCACTCGGCTTCCAGCTTTTGATTTACCCGGTGGTCGACGTTCGGATGAACACGGACTCTTACAACGAGAACGGTGAGGGCTATTTCCTGACCAAAAATTCGATGCAGTGGTTCACCGACCATTACTTGTCGGGTGGAGAGGGGACGCCTCACGATCCACGTGTCTCGCCGCTGCTGGTATCCGACGAGGTACTGGCCGCTGGCCCGCCAGCGCTGGTCATCACCGCCGGCTTCGACCCGCTTCGAGACGAGGGCATCGCATACGCCGATCGACTGTCATCGGTCGGGGTTGTGGTGAGCCATGTGCACTTCTCGGGTCAGATTCACGCCTTTTATTCACTCCCCGATCAACTCGGCGATGCTCGACTCGCACACGCGTTGTCAGCGCAGGCGCTCGTCGCCGCGCTCGGTTCTTGAGTCAGCCGGTCACACTGTGCCTGACGCAGTCTGACCGGCGAGTTTGTTCGCGCGGGTGAAGATCGCGTCGAGCATCGGTTCGGTCAGTCGCTTCGTGAACGTATTCTGCTGGCTGACGTGATAGCTGCAGATGACCGTGAGCTCACGGCCATCGGACGAGGTGACGGGCACTTCGACTCCGTGACCGAACTTCGGTTTCGGGCGAACGCCAAAAAAGTTCATCGCTGAGTTGTACCCGAACGTGCCGAGACAGATCACGACACTTGCAGCAGACAGAGCTTGCAGTTCGCGCACCAGAAACGGCCGGCACTCGTCGCGTTCGGTCGTCGAGGGCTTGTTCAAGGGAGGTGCGCACTTGACCGCTGACGTGACCCAGGCGTTGGTGAGCGTCAATCCGTCGGCGCGAGATGTGGACTCGGCCTGGTTGGCCAAGCCAGCGGTGTGCATCGAGCGGAACAGCCAATCTCCGCTCCGGTCACCCGTAAACATCCGTCCGGTTCGGTTGGCTCCGTGGGCGGCTGGTGCGAGGCCGAGGATCACGATCTGTGCGGCCGGGTCGCCGAACCCGGAGATCGCCTTACCCCAGTAGTCGTCATCGCGGTACGCCGCGCGTTTCTCGATGGCGACCTGCCCGCGCCATTCGACTAGACGCGGACAGGCCTGACACGCATGGATCTCTCGGGTCAGAACCTTCAGTGACTTTCTGCGCTGGGCGGGCGTCGGCATTGCAACCGACAGTAGGTTGGTGTTACTCATGGCGACAACGACTGGCACCAAGAAATCAGCAGCACCGAAGCGTGCCGCCAAGCAAGTGGCGACACAGACGGCAAGTCGGACCAAGGCTGCTCCAAAGAAGCGCGCTGCCAGCCAGGACCCGAAGCCGACGACAGTTCTGATGGTTCGTCATGGCCAGACACCGACAACGGGCAAGGTCCTACCGGGTCGCGCCAAGGGCCTACACCTCGCCGACCTCGGCCACGAGCAGGCCAACATCGCTGCGCTCCGTCTCGCCGAACTGAAGATCGACGCCGTGTACAGCTCACCGCTCGAGCGGGCAAAAGAAACCGCTGCTCCGATCTCAGCCGCCTGCGGCCTGAAGACACAGATCGAACGCGGCCTCTTCGAATGCGACTTCGGCGATTGGACGGGCAAAGCGCTCAAGGATTTGATGAAGCTGCCAGAGTGGCAGACCGTGCAACGAGCACCGTCGACGTTCCGATTCCCCAACGGCGAGAGCTTTACCGAAATGCAGACCCGAATGGTTGGAGCGCTCGACAAGCTCCGCAAACTGCACCCCGGCGGAACGATCGTCTGCGTCAGCCATGCCGACACGATCAAGGCAGCCGTTGCACACGCCATGGGCACGCACATCGATCTATTCCAGCGCATCGTGATCAGTCCGGCGTCGGTCACTGCTGTCACCTGGCACGCAGGTGGGCCAATCGTGCTCGCAGTCAATTCGACCGGTCGGCCGCTGACCGAGTTGAAGCCTGCATGAGCGTTTTCTACGAATTTGACGACGTCGATGCGTTTACGACCGGCACCGTTGGCGTACCCGGCAACCGGACTTTCTTCATGCAGGTTCGGTCTGAGGGCCAGCGCGTCACGGTCAAGTGCGAGAAGCAGCAGACCGCTGCGATCGTCCAGTACCTTCGCAAGGTGCTGAGTGATCTGCCACCGCCCGAAGACCGGCCGATGCCCGGTGCCCTCGAACTCGCAGAGCCCGTCGATGCGACGTTCGTGCTTGGCCCGATCGGACTCGGCTACGATCGGGCGAGCGACAAGCTCCTTATTCAGCTCGAAGAGGCCGGCGAAGTCGACGAAGACGGTGAGTTGGTCGACGACGACCGTGGCCACGTCCGCCTCTACGTCAGCCGTGGCCAAGCAGCCGCATTCTGCGATCATGCCGATCGCCTCGTCGAATCGGGTCGCCCTGACTGCCAGTGGTGCACGCAGCCGATCGATCCTGACGGCCACGCCTGCCCACGCATGAACTGATCCGCATGTCAGACGACGACATGGCTCTCGACGAAGTCGAGCCTGACGATGGCTGGGACGACAAGTCCGATTCGGCCGAACAGGAACCAGAAGACCGCGGTGTCGAACTCCGCATCGATTCGGTTGACGACCCGATCGCACACCTGCTTCACGGCGATATCGAGATCGAAGGGCGGATGCCGTACAGCAGTAACGCCACCTTCCTCGTGCACGTGGTCCACGAAGGCAAGTCGCATCCGGCGATCTACAAGCCGATGCGGGGCGAGCGGCCCCTTTGGGACTTCGAGCCCGGCCTCCACCGACGCGAGGTAGCGACGTATCGCATGAGTGAGGCACTCGGCCTCGGAGTCATCCCGCCGACGGTGCTGCGTGATGGCCCGGTGGGCGAGGGGTCGGTGCAGTGGTTCGTCGCTGGCGACTTCGCCGAGCACTACTTCACGATTCGAGAAGTGCGACAGGACCTCGACGATCAATTCCGGGCGATGGCACTGCTCGACATTATTTGTAACAACACCGATCGTAAAAGCGGCCACTGCATCATCGTCCCCGAGAAGACGCTCGACGACGGCACCGATCTGCCCGCTGAAATCTGGGGCATCGACCACGGTCTGTGCTTCGCTGCCGAGTACAAGCTCCGCACTGTTATCTGGGATTTCGCTGACGAAGCAATCCCCGAGCCGATGCTCGACAAGGTCAACAAACTCGTCGATCGAGTCCCGCTTGACATCGCGGCATTGCTCAGTGACGAGGAAGTCGAAGCAATCCAGGGCCGGGCTACCTGGTGCGTCAAACATCGACGGTTCCCCACCGATCCGACCGGTCGGCGCTACCCCTGGCCCCTCGTCTAAATAGACTCTCTGCCGTGTCCGCATCCCCCCGGACTCTTTCGTGGGAGGATGCGGATATGTCCGACGAGCCGCACTTCGAGCCCGATGAAGATCTGCAAGATCTGATCCATGCGGCCGACCTCGACGGGCTGGTGCGGATGATCGACAACCGTTGCTCGTCGCACGACTGGGACGGCCTACTCCGTGTGCGTGATCGTTCTCGGTCAGCCGTCAAAACCGGTCGCCAACTTTGGCCAGCGGCAACACTTGCCGAATACCGGCTCGCGCTGCTCGCACCGCCACCGTTCGTTGGCATCGTCCTTGACGAGGCTGATGGACTGGCCGGACGCTTCACCACCGGCCCGCTGACCGAGGTTGCCGCACAGCACCACACCTGGGTTGATCTCGAAGGTGAAGTCGGCCGCGGCCCACACGCTGCCTTCGTCGCCCATGAGCGGGCAATACGTGGCGAGATTGTCAACGATCCCGAGCTCGCTCCTGTGCTCGACATTCCGACCGAAGTACAAGGCTGGGAACCGCGGTACGAGGTCGCCACTTATTCCGACAACGGCGCCGAGTTTCCAGCCCCCGACCTCTCCGATGCTTGGGAAGAGATCGAGACGTCTGGAGATGCTGAACGCCTCGATGACGAGGTCGAACTGGCCGTCCGTCAACTCCTCGAACCGTGGACCAGCGGCTCGAATGGGCGCGCCGAGGTCGTCTGTGTGCAAGGCGACATCGGAGCAGCCATCGGTGCGCTTGGGGTCCGCCGCGCCCGAGTCGCTCCACTTGAACCAGCGGAGGCACTTGCTTGGCTGGCTTGGGCCGGCGCAAGCGGTGGAGCCCACGGGCGACGGCGAGGTGCATCGAGCGGCCGATTCGGTGCCTGGTGGGTCGTCGGTGCAATCGGCGACCTGCTCGACGACTGGCCAGTCAACCCTGACGAAATCGGTCAGATCATCAACGAACTGGAATGGTTCCGCTGGGACGCATTCGAACCGTCAATCGGCTGGATACTCCAGCTGGCGATCGAAGACCCTGTCGAAGGTGTCGCCTGGGCAATCAGCGCCCGAGACGCCGTGTAGCCAGTCGGTCCTCAGACGCCGCGGGCGCTGATCACGGCGGGGTCGGTGACCTCGATCATGATGCACTCACCGGGGCACTCTTCGGCTGCATCAGCAGCTGAGTCGATCAGCGAGTCTGGAACACGTGCAACGCCGTTCCCCATGTCGGGGCCGTGGCCTGCGCCTTCGCCACCGTCGAACAGGATCGTTGCACCGAAATGCGATGCCTCTTCTTTCACGATCCACAGACCGTCATCACGAGCTTGGAAGACGTCAGGGCAGATCTCTGAACAAATTCCGTCGCCAGTGCAGAGGTCCTGATCGATCCAAACCATGAGAGCAGACATGGGGAGAAGTTTAGGAGAGAACCAATGGGAAAAAGCAAAGAGCCGAACCCGCAGAACGAGTCCGGCTCCTCAATTCGATTTCATTCGCAGACGGGTGATCAGCCTCGGGCTTCGAGGGCAGCGATCAGCTGCGGGAGGACCTTGTGGACGTCGCCAACAATGCCGAGGTCAGCAACACCGAAGATCGGAGCTTCCTTGTCTTTGTTGATTGCAATGATGTTCTTCGAGCCCTTCATGCCCACCATGTGCTGCGTGGCACCAGAGATGCCAGCGGCGATGTACACGGTCGGCTTGACGACCTTGCCAGTCTGGCCAACCTGGTAGCTGTAGGGAACCCAGCCGGCATCGACGATTGCACGAGATGCGCCAGGCGCACCCTTGAGTAGCTTGGCGAGAGATTCGATCATTTCGAACTTCTCGGCTTCGCCAAGACCACGACCGCCACCGACGACAACAGCTGCCTCGTCGAGCTTCGGGCCACTGGTTTCTTCAACGTGCACGGCGGTCACCGTTGCGCCTCCGGTTGGACCGAGGTCGCCAACAGCAGCTGCCACGATCTCACCGGCGGCGCCAGCGCCAGCAGCTGCTTCGAAGCTCTTTGGACGGAAGGCTGCGAGGAACGGACGCTCACCAGTGAACGTCGAATTGACCAGCTTGGAGCCACCGAAAATCGGCGTCTGCACAGTGACCGAGTCTGCATCGACCGACACATCGGTCGAGTTGGTCAGCACCGTGCGGTCAAGCTTGACCGACAGGCGAGCCATGACGTCACGGCCTTCGTAATTTTGCGGGAACATGATCAGGTCGGGAACGTCGCCCCCGGAGATCACCGCCTGCATCGCTGACGAAACCGCCGGGCCGGGGAGTGCACCAGCGAGGTCACCGGTCTCGTAGATCTTTGCGGCGCCGTGGTCGGCGAACGCTGCGGCCGCACCGCCCGCTGAGCCAACGACGAATGCCGTCACCGAACCGCCGAGCGTGTTGGCCTTGGAGAGCAGTTCGAGCGTGGCAGTGCTGGCGTTCTCGCCGTCTGCCTGTGCGAACACCCAGATGTTGTTGATACTCATAATCAGATCACCTTCAATCCGTCGAGGAACTCGACGATCTTGTTGAATGTTTCACCATCGTCCTCGATGACCTCGCCAGCCTCACGGGCAGGAGCGTCTTCGACCGATGAAATATGCTGTGCCCAAGACACTGCTTCGATACCGAGGTCGGCGGCGGTCACAGTGTCGACCGGCTTGCCCTTGGCGGCCATGATGCCCTTGAAGCTCGGGTAGCGAGGCTCAACGACGCCGGCGGTCACCGAGACAACGGCGGGGAGCGAACACACGACTTCGTCGTAACCGGCTTCGGTCTGTCGGTCGACTTTGACGGTGCCACCATCGACGGTGATCGTTTTCGCGAACCCGACCGATGGAAGTCCGAGGACTTCAGCCATTTGCTCGGGGACGGTGCCGGTGTAGCCGTCGGACGACTCGGTACCTGCGATGATCAGGTCGTAGTCGCCAGCCCTGCCGACAGCGCCGGCCAGGATCTTGGCGGTCGTCAGCGCATCAGCACCGGCGAGCGCCGGGTCAGACACGAGGACGGCCTTCGCGGCACCCATGGCGAGCGCGGTACGGAGACCGGACACTTCGTCATTCGGGGCCATCGAGACCAGGGTGACAGCGCCTTCGCCAGCGGTATTAACAAGCTGGAGCGCCATCTCGACGCCGTAGCTGTCCGACTCATCAAGAATGAGCTTCCCGTCTCGCTTCAGCGTGTTGGTCGAGGGATCCAGCTCACCCGGCAGCGCCGGGTCAGGGATCTGTTTCACACAGACAATGACATGCATAAGAATTTCTAAGTTACCGGTGAGTCAAGTACGAACCCAATTCGAGCGCGCGACTGTGACGCGCGTCGACACGACCGCCTTGTACCGTTCCAGGCAGTGAAGGTGCTGCTTGTGGTCAACTCGTTCGCCTCGTCGGTGACTGCGCGGAACACCGTCGTCGTCCATCGACGGCTGAGTCGGGGCCACGATGTGGAAATCGTTGAAACGAATCGCCGGGGGCACGCAACCCGCTTCGCTCACGACGCGGCCCGTCGCGGCGTCGACGTCGTTATTGGCTACGGCGGCGACGGCACGCTCAACGAGGTCGCCACAGGCATTGCAGGCACCGACACTGCGCTCGGCGTGCTGCCCGGGGGTTCGACCAATGTGTTTGCGCGCACCCTTGGGATGCCGAATGATCCTGTCGAAGCGGTCGAGTACCTCGCCAGAGGTCTCGACGCCGCCGACCTCCGCCCGATCGGGCTTGGACAGGTCAACGGTCGCTACTTCTGCTTCCACGTTGGCGTCGGTTACGACGCTGCGGTCGTCCAAGAGGTCGAGAAGCGTGGGTCGCTGAAGCGGTGGCTGGGGCACCCATTGTTCATCTACGCTGGCCTGTCCACGTGGCTACGCGGATACGACCGCAAGCACCCTCACTTCAGCGTCACCGGTGACGGCGGGGAGCCTGTTGGCGACGGCTATTTCACCATCGTGCTCAACACGAACCCGTACACGTATCTCGGGAATCGCCCGCTCGACCTCTCCCCTGCTGCAACGCTCGACCGTGGCCTGGTCGCCATCACGTTCAAGACGATGAACGCACGAGCGATCCTCAGTTCGCTCGCCGGCGCGCTCAAGGGCGGCGGCGTGCAGCCCGTTGACCATCTCGATGTACGGACCGATGTGAACAATCTCCTGATCGAACACGCAACGCCGTTCCCCTATCAGGTCGACGGCGACGCACTCGGAAACACGGGGCGCCTTGAGTTCGTCTACGTGCCCGACGCCGTCAAGCTCGTGTTCCCCACTGCGCCGCCGGGCTAATCCGACGCCCGAGCGCTATCAGCGCTACGTCTGGCACATCGGTGCAGGCGCCGTCCACACCCATCGTGGCGAGTTCTTGCAACCGCTGCGAGTCATTGCATGTAAACGCATTGATGGCGATGCCCGCGCCATGACAGCGATCGACCATTGCCTGATCGATGGTCGGCTCCCATGGATGCACGGCAGCATGACCAGCCGCCGCGGTTTGTTCGATCAGCTCGGCGGTGGCATTCATCACGAGATATGCCGTCATCACATCGGGTGCAAGTTCGCGGCAACGTTGGACCGTGGCCCAATCAAATGACGAAATGATCGATCGCGATGCGTCACCATGCTTGCGCATCACTGCAATGGTCAACTCGGCAACGGCAACAGTCGGGTCGTAGCCAGCCTCGTCAGCGGAGTTCTTGATCTCGACGTTGACGAGCATGTCACCGCACGCCGCGAGCACGTCGGAGAGGACCGGATAGCCATCGAGTACAGCCAATTCGTTCGGCAGTGGGTCGTGCTTCACGATCAATCGGCCATCGGGTGCCAAGCGAACATCCAGTTCAACCCCGTCGGCTCCCATCTTGTCGGCGAACTCGAACGCCCGAATAGAGTTTTCTGGGGCGGCAGCGGACGCGCCTCGATGTCCAATCACCAACATATTCGCAGTATTGCCGTCACCCGATCAGACACTCTAATTTCACCTGCCAGAAGTTTCACGCGCTCACCGCTGCCGTCAAGGCCGCGTTCGTCACACTCTTCGCCTCTTGCGGAGCCCCCTGGTCGCGCCTACGTTAGATTCGTCGACCGGGCGGCACCAATACACAATGCGTTGTGGACCCGCGTGCAGCGCCAGAACTAACTCCTTGGAGAATTACCAGTGACGATTCTTGCGTCCAGCATCACCTTGGGAGCAGCGGAAACAGATTGGCGAGATGACGCTCTGTGCCGTGAAACCGATCCGGAACTCTTTTTCCCCGTTGGCACCACCGGAAATGCGCTGGTTCAGATCGACAACGCCAAAGAGGTCTGCGACGAATGCCCGTCGGCCCAGGGTTGTCTCGATTTCGCACTCGACACCAACCAGGACTCTGGTATCTGGGGTGGCCTCACCGAAGAAGAGCGCCGCGTCATCCGTCGCAAGCGAGTGGCCGCAGCACGCGCCGCCCGCTCTGCTGTCGGCTGAGTCTTCTCGTCGCCGAGCCGAAGTGGCTCAGTCGTCGACTGTCGGAACCGACAGTTCGATCACTGTGCCGTGGCTGTGTGAGGAACCGTCGCCGAGGCCAGCGGCATCAAGATCTTCCGGAACTGCCGGGCGGATCGAGATGCTGCCGTTCAGTTCGGTCGTCACCAATGTGCGAACAATCGACAAGCCGAGTCCGGTCGAAGCGTCGAGGTCGAAACCTGGGTCGACGCCTCGACCGTTATCGGTGACCTTGATGTGGAGCTGCCGAAGCCGCTGAGTCAGCGACACCGTCACTGCACCACCACGGCTGCCCTCGGGGAAGCCGTGATCGACGGCGTTCTGCAGCAATTCGGTCAACACGACCGACAGCGGTGTTGCGGTATCGGCAGCAATCCGACCGCCATCGCCGCTTACCGTGAACCGCACGGGGCGATCAGGCGATTGCAAACCTTCTTCGGCCAACCGAAGTAACGGGCGAACGATCTCAATGAATGCGATGTCTTCTCCCGGCTCCCGAGAGAGCGACTCGTGCACCAGTGCAATAGTGCGGATGCGGCGCACCGACTCGGACACTGCAGCCTTGGCCTCGGGGTTTGTGAGGCGCCGGGCCTGCAATCGCAACAGTGACGAGATGGTCTGCAGGTTGTTCTTGACCCGGTGATGGATTTCACGGATCGTTGCGTCTTTAGAAAGCAGTAAACGATCGCGCTTACGAAGTTCGGTCACGTCACGAACGAGCATGAGGCCGCCATCGACGACCAGTTCCCCATCGACGTGTCGGACCAGCGGTACGCACCGACTCAGGAGTGTGACATCGGTGCCTTGTTCGAACTCTTCGACCACGGGTTCCATGCGCTCGAATGCTTGGCGGGCTGGGCCGTCGTGGAATCCGAGTTCGGCGAGTCGCATGCCGACCGGGTTGGCCTGGATCCCGACACGATGGAGCGCGGAATTCGCATTCGGTGAGACGTACGTGACGGTGCCGTTCGCGTCGAGCATCAACACGCCATCGCCGATGCGGGGTGCAGCGCTCGAGTCGGCGACGCGACCAGCGAACGGGAACGTGCCGGCGTTGATCATGAAGACGAATTTGTCGAAGATGAGGTTGTAGGCCCGCTCGAGCTCACCCAGGCTGCGACCATCCTGAACCTTCCATTCCTTACTGAGCACGGCAATCACGCGGTCCTCCCGCCGAACGGGAATCGCCATCATTCGGGTGCTGGCCTGGTTGCCCTCGCTTGCAACGGTCTCGCCTTCCAGGGTCTCACCGGTCGCTGCGGCGCGGTCGAGGAAGTCAGCACCACGAGTCGCCCACGTGCCGATGTAATCGGCGACAAACATCGTCTGGTTCGTAGCGGGCCGAACCTGGTCGACGACGACCCACTTGCCATCGTTCGACCGGACGTACAACAACAGGTCGGCAAAGCAGAGATCGGCAAGAAACGCCCACTCAGCGCCGAGCCGCTGCAAATGATCGATGTCGTCGCCACCGAGTGACGAGTGTTGCCGTGACAGGTCGGCCAATGAAGTCATCAGGGAGAGTCTGCCGCATCTGGCAGCTATAGCCGTTGCAATTGGCCCGACAGTTTGGAGCGCGCTGGGTTCAGCTGCTGACCGAGTCGACGCGCAGATGCTCAGCGAGCTCGCCGAGGCCAGCGATGTCGTGAATGTCTCCAGTCAGCCACGGGACATCGAGCATCGTGGACGCAAAGGTCGCAAGCTCGGCTCGGCGCTCGGTTTCTCGGCTCGCAACGAGTGCGACATCGTCGAATCGCTCGGCGAGTTGAGCCAGCACGGCAGCGACGGTCTTCGGTGATGCGTCATCGAGCTGCTCAGCGACCGCACCGATGAGCTCGGGCCGTGCTTCCAGAAGGTCGTTGGCGCTTGCGATTGCATCGTCGCCCGCAAGCTGCGCTGGCAAGACACGATTCACCACAATCGCGCCAAGCGTCATGCCACGATTCAGCAAGGCCTGGGCCAAGAATTTCGCTTCGTGGCTTGGAGCCGTTTCGAGCGTAGTAACGACAACGAAAGCCGTCCGGGCATCGCCCAACAGGGCTTCAACAGCACGGGCCCGCTTGACAAATCCCTTTTCCATGGCTTGGAACAGTACGAAGAAATCAGCGATGTCTTGGAGGAACCGGGAGCCGAGTACACGATCGGCGACTTGATAAAACGGCTTTGATGCCAACGTAAAAAGACGCGAGCGGTACGGCACGGTGAGCCATCGCAGCAGTCGACTCCCGAAAAAGTCGACCATCCGACCCGGCGCGTCGAGAATCGAGAGCGCATTTCGCGATGGCGGTGTATCGACGATCACAAGATCGAAATCACCGGTCGCATGCAAGTCATGGAGCTGTTCCATCGCAAGATAATCGTGGCTGTGGACGAAGCGGCTCGTGATGTTCTGATACAGCGGGTTTGCCAACACAGCGTCGCGCACTTCTGCATCGGGCGCATGTTGGCGGATCAGCTGATCCCAGCCAGCCTTCGTATCGAGCATGGCGACCCACAGTTCACCTCGCACGTTGACCCCGGCCTCTTTAAACACAGCTGGCTCGATCCGCACCGGCGTGTTGCCAACTTCGTCAAGGCCCAAGGCTGTGGCGAGCCGCTTGGCGGGGTCGACGGTAAGGACGAGAATTTTGCCCTTCTGACGCTGGGCAGCGGCGATGCCCATCGATGCTGCGATCGTGGTCTTACCGACGCCGCCCGAGCCTGCCACGAGGATCATCTCGCGGCTGGCGAGCAGGTTGTCGAGTTCGCTCATCGGTCGCTCGGAATCTCAATGTCGAGTTCGTCAGCAAGTCCATCGGCGATCAGGGACACAACGCGGCGACCACCACTCCGTGCGAACAATTCCGGCACCGTGATGATCGGAATGTCGAGCGGCGGGTCGGCGGCGTCGAGTTCGGAGCGCAGCCGACCGAGGTGCTGAGCGCCGGTGCGGCGACGAGCATCTGTGAAGCGGGCCGCTTCGAGTACGGCTCGGGCCCCTGGCCCGACTGCATCGATGAGGATGGGAAGCACTCCGTCGAGTTGATCGACCACCGCCTGTTCACGACGGTCGAACAGCACCGGGAGAACTCGATTGGCGATCACGACAGCGGGATGCGCGCCGGTCTCGTTCGTCAGACGGCGCAGCAACTCAGACGATTCGGTTACAGGCATCTCTTCCGGGGTGGTGACCACGGCGACGCCCGTTCGGTTGGCATCGTTCAGAATGTCGAGCATCCATTGGGTCTGCTCACGAACCAAACCGACCTGCACGAGATCGCCGATCACTTTGGGCGCCCCGATCTGGCTGACAATGTGGCCGGTTGATTCGGCGTCAACGACGACCAGGTCGTAGTTCCGCTCACGAACTTCGAAGCACAGCTTGCCGACGCTCAGGATCTCTTTGACCCCAGGAGCGGCGTCAGCAACGAAGTCGAAGGTCTTCGCAAGCGGACCAATGCGCCCGATAAACGGAATCTTCACGAAGAGCCGGAGATACTCCCGAAGCGCGTCTTCGGTGCTCATCGACATGGCATGCAAATTCGGTGCGACTTCGACTGGCGTGAAATCGAGCTCGACGACTCCAAGAGCCGATGCAAGCGCGCCCTTGGCGTCCATTTCGCAGACGAGCGTCGAACGTCCGGACCGGGCGGCGACTTCCGCGATCGCTGCAGCCGTCGAAGTCTTGCCGACGCCCCCCTTGCCCGTTACCCAGAGCAGGTCAAGGTCAAGCAGCGAGGTCATGATGGGCTACACATGTGGTCAGCGCCTTCAGCCCGGACCACAGGCCTTCAGTCTCCGAAGCCGATCTTGCGGGTGCTTTCGGAAGAGCCGAGCTCAACGTAGGCAATCTTCGCTGACGGCACGCCGACATCGTTGCCGCGCTTATCGGTGATCCACAGCACGTCGCTGGCACCCGCAAGTGCCGCTTCGACGCGCGACTTCAAATCATCGCGATCTGCGTCGTCGGCGAGTTCGAGGCTGATCTCACGAGGGGCTTGGGTGACTCCGATGCGTACGTCCACGGTTGCAGACTACCGGCGGACCGCGTCGTGCCTGCTGCGACGTGACTACTGCGTCCATGGCCGAAACTGTGGGAGCGCGACAGTGAAGCTGCCGCGCCATTCTGATACGACCATCTACTACTTCATTCTGATTCGCCCGCCTGATGCGCCAGCTGCCGAAACGAGAGAACCAAATGAGCATTCAGACCGTCATCCCCCTCTTTCCACAATTCACCGCCCTTGATGGCATTGGCCCCTACGAAGTTCTGCAGCGCATTCCGGACATCGACATCACCTTCATCGGCAGAGAGCGTGGCGTCGTTCGCTCCGACAACGGCATGCTCGGGATCGAAGTCGATGGCACCTTCGAAGACTTCCCCATGCCAGATCTCATCGTGTTCCCGGGTGGGCACGGCACACGAGCGCTGATGAACGACCAGCACGTGCTCAACTGGCTGCGCAATGCGCACCCGACAACAACGTTTACTACGTCGGTCTGCACCGGATCGCTCGTGCTCGCCGCTGCGGGCCTACTCGATGGCCTCACCGCAACGACGCACTGGGGGGCACTCGATGTTCTGACCGAATACGGCGCCCTCGCGACTGGGGGCCGTGTCGTCGAACATCTCGATCAGCGGATAATCACCGCCGCGGGAGTCTCCAGCGGGATTGACATGGCGCTCCGCCTCGTCGAGATCCTGTTTGACAGAGTCGCAGCAGAGGCATCGCAGCTGATGATTGAGTACGACCCTCAACCCCCGTTCGACGCAGGGAGCACCACCAAGGCCAGCGACGAAGTCGTCGGTCGCGTCATCGAATACGCCCGGCACCGCGTCTGAGCGTCCAGATCACCCGAATCCGTTGTCATCATTTTTTCCTTCCTGGCTTCCCTTCGCATCTGACGGGATCAGATTGTTCGGCGCCAAAGCAGCCGACAACGACGTTGAGCTTGCTCAACGAGGAGTTCGGGTGACGCCCAGATCAGGCGATCTCGCCCGTCAGACGGAGGTGGTGCAGAAGGTGTCACCGGCGGCCAACGACGAGTCGGTGGTGATCCCACGGAAAGCGTCGTCGTCGTCGGTTTTGTACAGTTCACTGAGCATCCCGCGGACCATGCCTCGGTCGACTGCGCAAATCACCGGGTGCTCGGCGGCGATGTCACCGAAAGGGCAATGGTTGTTAATAATCTTCAGTTGATTGTTGCGGCCTTCGGCGTGCGCTGCGAATCCATGGGCCGACAGTGCATCAGCAACTGCCTGGATGGCGGATCGCAATGAGCGCTGCCCCGCCTTCAACGCATCGCCGGTGAGCCCCGCGGCCATCGCCTTGCCGTATTCGGAGCCGACCTCTTCGGCCATTTGCTCGGCTTCATCGTGGGGCAACTTACTCAAGGTGCGACCCAGCAGCGACAGCACGAGGTCGTCACTCCGGACGGGAAACGTCGCTTCGTCGAGCGCGTCGCCAACGGCGACATAGTACTTCGACGGCCGTCCGGCCGTACCGCTCGGCTTGCCGGTGACAACTTCGAGGTAGCCGCCGGCGGCAAGCTTGTCGAGGTGATGACGTGCCACGTTTGAGTGCACGCCGACCTGCTTGGCAACCATCGACGCAGTGACGCCCTCCGGTGCCTCGCCATCGTTGGCTCGAGATCGTTCGCGGGCGAACAGATAAACGGAGCGGCGCGTCGGATCGCCAAATGCATCGGTAATTGCCGACACGGTGGCGGTGAACGCGGTTCCAGTAGACACGCCGGCAATATTACCTATCGCCGTAGTGCAAATCCTGCAGGCCATCGACACACTGGACCCCATGAGTGGACCCGTTGTCACCGAAGAGCAGATCGTCGAGGCCCTCCGGCCGGTCGAAGATCCCGAACTCCATCGTTCAATCGTCGACCTCGGCATGCTCCGTGGCGTCTCGATCATGGAGAACGGGGTCGTTGGCATTCTCATTGCCCTGACAGTTCCGGGCTGCCCGCTCAAGGCCGAAATCGAGAAGCGCGTCTCCGACGCTGCAACCCAGCTCGACGGCGTCGAGTCGATAGATCTCGAGTTCACCGTCATGAGCGACGCGGATCGCGAAAACCTGCGCAAGACCCTCCACGGCGATGCCGGCGCATCTGCTGGTCAGGGCCAGGCCCACGGGCACGCCGAAGGCCGTGTGGTCCCGTTCTCCAAGAATGATTCGAAGACTCGTCCGCTCCTCATCTCGTCGGGCAAAGGCGGTGTCGGCAAGTCGACCGTCACCACCAACCTCGCCGTTGCGCTCGCGGCGCAGGGCTACTCGGTCGGCATTATCGACGCCGACATTTACGGCTACTCGATTCCCCGAATGCTCGGCACCGATCGCGAACCGGTCGTCATCGACGAGATGTTGATCCCCCCAGAAATGTTCGGCGTCAGAGCGATCTCAATCGGCTACTTCGTCCCTGCAGGCGAGGCCGTCATCTGGCGTGGCCCCATGCTGCACAAGGCACTTGAGCAGTTCCTCACCGACGTGTTCTGGGACGAACCTGACTTCCTCCTCATCGACATGCCGCCCGGCACTGGGGACATTGCTCTGTCACTTTCGCAGTACCTGCCACGTGGCGAGGTCTTCGTCGTTACCACGCCCCAGCCCGCAGCCCAGAAGGTCGCCGCGATGTCGGCCGCGATGGCGGAAAAGGTCAACCTGCCCGTCCGCGGCGTCATCGAGAATATGTCCTGGTTCACCGGCGATGACGGCAAAAAGTACGAGATCTTCGGGTCCGGCGGCGGCCAAGCACTCGCTGACGACGTTGGAGTTCCGCTCATCGGTCGGCTTCCGCTCGTGCCGGCGCTACGCGAAGGCGGCGACGACGGCAAGCCGATCACGGCAGTCGACCCCGAGTCCGAATCAGCCAAGATCTTCCACGAGATGGCCCGCCAGATCGCTGTCGACATGAAGCCGAAGAAGATCTACTCCCCCGAACTCAAGATCATCTAGTTCGGTTCGTTTGGCCAGCCGGGTTGAACGACACCCTCCGAGGCGATGAGGGTTCCGTCGGCTCACCCGGCTCAAACCTCATCTCCGTCGCACACCCAAGGCGATGAGGGTTCTGCCGACTCAGCGGCCTGCGCTCTACGATGCATCAATGGAGGCGGTTCCGAAGTACAAATTCGACCGGATGGTTGCTGAAGCGCTCGACGACCTACCTGACGAACTCCAACACGTGCTCGACAATGTCGTCGTACAGGTTCTCAACCGGCATCCAGACGAGCCCACATTGCTCGGCTTGTACGAAGGAGTGCCCCATACCGAGCGGACCGGCCAAGAAGGACCGGACATCGTGTCGATCTACCGGCTTGCGCTCTGCGACATGTGCGAGGACATGGACGACCTCGAGAACGAAGTGTTCGTCACCGTCATCCACGAAGTTGCGCACGCTGCGGGCATCGATGACGATCGCCTCCACGAGCTCGGTTGGGGGTGACCCGAATCGATGGCAGGCGAACTGATCGGTCTTGCGATGACCGGCGAAGGCGCCGCGGCAGTCGTCGCACCAGGGGCCACCGGCCGCGTTGTCGACATCCGCGAGGTTGCCCGGATCGAGGCGGAAGAATCGCCACGATGGATCTGGTGGGACAAGTCGACGGCGCGTCAGCTGGTGGAGGCCAACATCCGGCCTGGGCGGTGTTGGGACCTCGCAGCGACCCATCGGCTGATCTTCGGCGGCTGGCGCTCGGGCCCAGAACAGATTTGGGCCCTTCTTCACGAGCTTGACGTCACGACGATCCCGACTCGAGTGCCCGTCGACCTCTTCTCACAGGCCATTGACAGTGGCGACCCGGGCGACCCGGTCGGTCCTGACGGTCATCTCCGCCCGGAGTGGGTCGAAGGCGAGTGGAACACCACAGCCGACCGAACTCTCCGCTGGGCGGAGTTGGTCGTCTTGGTGCAGCAGCTCCAGGTTCCGCTCATCCATTCCGAGACAACAGTTTTCTCCGAGTCCGCCTGCGAGCTGCTGTGTGCCGAGATGGAGGTCGATGGCCTCCCGTTCGAGCTCAGCGTCGGTGAATCGATTGTGGCCGGCTTTGTTGGGCCCCGACCGGCAACTGCTGGAGAAGCCAACGCTGAGCTCGCACGGCGCGACGCCGAAGTGCTCCAACATCTTCCGACTGGTTCGACCTTCGACCTCCGCAGCCCCGATCAGGTCAAATCGCTGCTCCGAAGGGTCGGGATCGAGGTGCCCGACACCCGAGCCTGGCGACTCGAAACACTTCGCGATGCGCACCCGATCGTCGAGCCGCTCATGGCTTGGCGACGCGCCGAGCGCATTCTGACGACATTCGGGTTCCAATGGATTGACGACAACATCACCGTTAACCACTCTGGCCAGTCACGCCTCCACGGTTCCTGGTCGGGTTCAGATGGCGCTGCTGGACGGATGACTGCGACTGTCGGACTCCACAACATGCCTGCCGAACTGCGCCCAGCTGTCGCAGCCGAACCCGGGCATGTTTTCGTACGCGCCGACCTCGGCCAGATCGAACCACGGATTCTTGCTGCGGTGGCGGGCGACCCCAAGCTCGCAGCCGCCACGCAGGAAGACGATATGTATGCGCCCGTTGCGGCCCAGCTTCGAGTGGAACGAGACATCGCTAAGGTCGCCGTGCTCGGAGCGATGTACGGGCAAACCACCGGCAAAGGCGCCGAGGCCCTGCGCAGCCTGGAACGGGAATATCCGATTGCCATGGGCTTTCTGGCAACTGCAGATCGGTCCGCCCAGGGCAGCAAAGACCTCCGCACCTACGGAGGCCGCCTGGTCCAGATGAGTTCGACGAACACGAATGAATTCAGCGAACGCGATGCGCGCTCACAAGCTGCTGCTCGGGGCCGTTACGGACGCAATGCGATGATCCAGGGCGCGGCCGCCGAGTTCTTCAAAACCTGGGCTGTGTTACTGCGGGCCCGTGGCCGAACGCTCGACGCCCGAATCGTGCTTTGTCTCCACGACGAGGTGCTCATTCACGTGCCCGAGCAAAACGGCCCCGACGCTGCGGCACTGCTCGATCGTTGCTTACAGGAAGCGGCGTATCGGTGGGCACCCCGTGATCACGCAGGCAACCAACCGGTCCGGTTCGTGAGCGACACCAGCATCATTGCGCGCTGGTCCGAGGCCAAGTAGCGCCTCAGTTCAGCGGTTCGAAACGTCATTACCGCACCCAATCTGGGGGAGACAGGCGAATGCGGCGCCGGTAGCTTGAGTGGGTGAGCGATATGCCCCCTCCCCCAACCGGTCACCAACCGCCGAACCCGCCGCCGAACCCGCCGCCGCCACCGGATTCACCGCCACCACCACGATCACCATCACCACCACCGCCACCGCCACCGCCGGGAAACATGGCTCCACCCCCGGGTTATGTCGCCTACGGCAGCGCCCCCACCCCAACCTCGACACAGCGGGTCAGCCGGGTCGGCGGCTTGTCGACAGCGATCACTGTTGTGGTCGGCATCGCCGGCATCGGCGCCCTTGTCAACGGGTTCATCCAGTCGTCCCTGCAGTCCAAAGCGAGCGACTTCCTCAACGGAACAGCAACACGCACCGACTTCGAAGACAGTGTCGTGTCGTCGTCGGCGATTTCAGCCGTCGCCGGGATTGCCATGTTCACCGGAGCCATCCTCGTCATGATTTGGATGTTCCGCATCACGTCGAACTTGCGAAAGCACGGCATGTCCACCACATGGCATCCACTGTTTGCCATCTTCGGGTGGATGCTCCCGCCCGGCGTTTTGTTCGTCATCCCGGCGCTGATGCTCCGCGAACAGTGGATCAAATCTGCGCCACCAGTTCTGGCCGGAGCACCTGTGGGCGGCTCCAAGAACAGTCCCCTGCTGCTGATCTGGTGGCTTTTCTTCGGACTGCTACCACTCATCATGCTCGGCCTGTCGGCCACCTCGGTCTTCAGCGGTTTGAGCGACACAAGCACCGAGGCTGTTGCCGAGCGCCTTGCTGACACCGGCTCCGCCGTCACGATGATCAGTGCTGTTGGCAGTCTGATCGCCGCTGTGGCATTCATTATGTTCTCCCGGCAGTTGACAGCTCGCCATCGTTCGCTCACCGGCGAGACCTGAACAGGGAGTTCACGATGGGCAGCTCGGCCGAGATCTATCTCGTCCGCCACTCAAAGGCCGGCGAACGGCGAGTCTGGGAGGGCGAAGACGTCGACCGGCCGCTCAGCAAGACCGGCTGGAAGCAATCTCAGGCCGTGGCGCGGCGCCTGTCAAAAAGGAAAATTACGGCGCTCTACGCGAGCCCATACGTGCGATGCATGCAGACCCTTGAGCCACTCGGCCACCGAGCCGGGCTTCCTGTTCAAGCCGAGCCGCGGCTCTTCGAACACGAGCCGTTCGAGCCGGTCCTCGACCTGATCAACGAAGTCGAAGATGGTGCAGTGCTCTGCAGCCACGGCGACATCATCCCAGCCGTCATCAATGCACTCGTACGTCGCGGCATGGAAGTCGAAACCCCTCCCGACTGGGGCAAGGCGAGCGTGTGGGTCCTGCGCCGCAAGGGCGACCGGATCACACGTGGCAAGGTGTGGCCGCCACCGGTCCTGGCTGCCAAGTCGACGAAAAAATAGTCGCCAAAAGTGCGCCGGTTAACGGAGTGCGCCGACCACGACCGAGCCAAGGTCGTAGTCGAAGTTTGTGTCGCCAACGGCGAAGATCAACACGATCAGTCCCATGCCGATCAGCCCACAGACGAGACCGGCAATTGCCAGGCCTTTCCCCGTGTATGTGGGGTCGGCGTTGCACTGCTTGATCGCTACCGCACCGAAAATGATCGCAAGAATCCATGGAATAAATAAGACGCAGAGGACGATCCCAACGATTCCGAGAACGAGCGAGGCGACGGCCAAACCGTTGGTCCGCTGTCCACCGCCGGCCTGCGGCGTTCCGAACGGCACGTAGCCGGGGGGTGGCGGGGCGCCTCCGCCTGCCGGCGGCTCCAGGGGCGAGTCCGATGGAAAGCCCGGAGGTGGGGGAGGCCCACTCGGGAGTGGCGGCGGCGTGTTGCCAGAAGGAGGCGGCGGAGGGATGTTGACCATCCTCCCACCGTAGCTATCGGGTGTGGACAACGAGGGGATCTCAGCCGGCTGCGGCGCGAATCTCGGCAGCAAATCCGGTGACAAGCTCTTCCATGTCAGAGGTCGGGTTCTTCTCGACGCACGCATTGACGAACGGAAGCGCTGTCTCGGCGTCGTCGAAGAAGTTGAACTCGACGATCGCGAGGAAGCAGTTTGGGTCGGCGTAGTCGTCGTCAAGTTGAATCGCCTGACGCAACGCAACACGAGCAGCATCGAGTCGCTGAGCGGATGATTCGGCGTCGGGATCACGCACCGACTGCAGCGCAAGGGTCCAGCCGAAGTAGGTGATCGCCTCGACGTTGTCGACCTCACGCTCACGCTCCATCTGGACGACTCGCGCAAAAAGTGCATTGGCGAGCACGAAATCGCCTTCGTTCAACGCTTCGCGGGCCGAGGCGAGTACCACGCGCGCGTCGTTGCCGGGGTCGAAGCCGGTGATCTCCTGACCAGCGCCACGTTCGCCGAACGCATTCGCAAGTGCGAATCCAATACCAATCGCCAACGCGAGCACTGCAGCGGTGGTCATGACAAAGCGTCCCCAGCGACGAGGTTTCTTGGAAGCGAGCCGCGACTTGCCCGAGCCAATCTCGCGCAACACGCCCGCGGCACGAACGGTATAGCCGTCGCGAAGGGTCTCGTAATCGGCATCGTCAACATCGCCTGCGTCGTGTTCCCGCTCGAGGTCGTCAAGCGAACGCAGAAGAAAGCGCCGCTCCTCTTCCAACTCGGCGATCCGTTCGAGGTGGGCGCCACTCCGCAGCGACGTGACGGATTGTTCAGGCTCGAGGGCACTGTCGACCTTCTGCTGCTCTGCGTCAAGATCTGTCATTGCAATCAGTTATCACGGTCGCGTAGCGCTGCCGCGACGAGGTCGCGGTCGGCATCGGTCGGGTCGATGTTCGCATCAGCCTGCAATTTCCATCGCCGGAAGGCAACGGCAAGCCCAGCGACACCAAGCACGAAGGCAACGGATGGCAAGACCCAGATCAGCGCATCAAATCCGGTTGCCTTCGGAACGAGAAGCACGTCGGCACCGTAGGTGTTCTCAAGCCCCGCAATAATTTGGTCGTCAGTTGCTTCGGTGGCCCGGACGAGGTCGGTGATCTCGTTACGAATCGCCCGGGATGCCCGGTTGCGCGACTCGAAGACGCTCTCACCATTGCAAATCGGGCAGGCGACTCGGCGAGCAACTGCGTCGATTCGTTCTTCCTGCGTTTGCGGCCCAGCGCTGCGCGTCGATCCGATGGCGAGAACCGACGCAACGACGATCAGCAACACGACCCAACTCGGCCACGACTTGATGCGGCGGTTGAGGCTATTCATGTGGGCCTCGCGCCGTTGTCGAGTTCTCCGGTCGCTTTCCCGTCCAATGTACGTTGGTCAAAGGAGGACATCATCCGGCGTAGACCTCTCGCAGCTGCTGCATGGTGATATTCAGGCGTTCGGCTGACACTCGGCTAATGATCCGGGCCTGGACAATGCCACTCGGATCGATAATCCACGTCTCGGGCACGAGAGCAACGCCGAAGGCAACGTCGATCAACTGGTGGTCGAGCACGATTGGCCAATCGCCGCCATTGTCAGCGAAAAACTCTTCGACGTCCTCGCGGCTGTCGTCGACAACGACTGAGTAAAACTCGGCGCCGTCGCTCTCCAACGCTGCCTGCTGCTCGTTGAAGTCAACGAGGTCGGGGTGCTCTTGAATGCACGGAATGCAATCGGCCCGGAAGAAGTTGAGGAGCACCCAGCTTCCTTTGCGCTGCGACAGATCGAAGTTGCCTCCGTCAATCAAGGTGCCAGTTGCCTCAGGCGCAGGGCGACCAAGCAACGGCGATCGGGCATCTTGCCCGCCGTCGGAGTCAGCTCCAATCAGGACGACGAAGAGGCCGACCATCGTGATTGCAATGGCCATTGCAATCCAGGGGGCGACTCGGTTCCGGCGCTGCTCACCGACATCGATGAGATCATCGCTGAGCTCTGTCATACGTTGGCCTCAGCGGGCTCTGGTTCTGGTTTGTCGTCAAGAGGCTCGACATCGGCTTTTCCAGTGGCGATTGGCGCCGACACCGGATCGGTCGCACGGCGCCGATTGGTTCCGGGGAACGCAGCGAGCAGCGTGCCAATGGCCATGACCAAGCCGCCGATCCAGAGCCACAGGATCATCGGTCGGACGAAGGCCTGAATCGAAACCGACGTGTCGCCGGGTTGCGATCCCTGCTCGAGCGTGAGATACACGTCGTTGGTGAGGCCGGTCCGCACACCGGGCGTCGGCACGTCGAGACCGATGTTGAGGTACGTGGTAATCGCCGGAACAATTGTCTTGCTGCCATTCAAGATGACCCGTGCTTCGAGGGCGCTTTGACCAGCCTGGCTGGTGTTCTCGGTGAGCGAGGTCAGTTCGAAAGTTTGGCCGGACCATTCCTGCACGACGTTTTGTTCGAGTTGCAGCCGCGTCGAATGCGTGAAGCTGTTTGACGACGCGAGCGCTACGGCGATCATGATGACGCCCAGGTGAACAACCATGCCACCGTTCGCACGGCCAACGAAGCCGCGCCAGCCCTGTCGCCTGCTGGCAAGGGCAATCTGGCGAACTGCAGCACCGGCAGCAAAACCACCGAGGGCAAAAGCAACGAGCGGCGCCCAACCGGTTGCGCCAACGGCCACCGACAAGACCAGCGCGCCAGCACCAACCCAGGCCGGCCAGAAGAGCCGATCACGCAGCAGTTCGGTCGATGCCTTGCGCCACGGCAAAACCGGAGCGATCGCCATCAGGAAGAGCAGCATGAGGCCAATCGGCATGCTCAACCGGTCGAAGTACGGGGCGCCCACAATGGTCCGACGGTCGTGAAGCACCTCGACGAGCAACGGGAACAACGTGCCGAGGAGCACCACGAAGGCAAAGACGGTGAACAGCACATTGTTCGCGAGGAACGCTCCCTCGCGGGAGAGCGGTGAATCGATCGACCCCGGCGAACGGAGTCGATCGCCACGCCACGCAATCAGGCCAAGTGATACAACGACAATCAAACCGAAGAAGCTGAGGAACCAAGCGCCAACTGGGCCGTCACCAAATGCGTGCACCGATTCAATTACGCCTGATCGTGTGAGGAATGTGCCAAGAATCGTCAGCGCGAAAGTGGCGACCAACAGGCTGAGGTTCCAGACCCGCAGCATGCCGCGTCGCTCTTGGACCAGCACCGAGTGGATGTACGCAGTGCCCGTCAACCATGGCAACAGCGAAGCGTTTTCGACCGGGTCCCACGCCCAGACGCCGCCCCAGCCGAGCACTTCATAGCTCCACCAGCCACCAAGCAGAATGCCGATGGTGAGGAACGACCACGAAAACAATGCCCATCGGCGGGTTTCGAGCAACCAACCTTCGCCGAGACGACCGGTGATCAATGCGGCAATCGCGAAAGCGAACGGCACGGTGAACCCGACGAATCCCAGGTACAGGATGGGCGGGTGGAACAGCACCAGAATATGGTTCTGCAGGAGAGGATTCGGGCCCGGAGCCGATGCCGGATTGAATCCTGCGACACCATTCGAGAATGGGTCGGCTGGGCCGAAACTGACCATTGCGAAGAACGCCGTGACGACGAACATCACAATCAGCGCCCAGCCAACGAGCACATCATCGGTTCGTTTCCGGAACCGCCAGGCCACCGCAGCGGTGAAGCCAGTGAGCACAAACGCCCAGAGCAAAATCGACCCTTCAAGGGCGGACCACATCGCTGCAAAGTTGTAGAGCGCCGGGGTGTCAGCCGAGCCAACCTGCTGAATGTAGGCCATCGAGAAGTCGCGAGTGATCAGCGCCCGCTGCATCATCACCACCGAGAGCGTGATGCCCACCATGGCGAGCCACGCATAACGAGGGCTCTGGCGAAGCAGCTTTGTGTCGCCCTTGCGGATGCCGTACAGCACGGCCAGCGCACCGAAAACGGATGCACCAAGCATCAGCATCAGTCCGGCACGGCCAACAGCCGAGTTCAGAGACGCCGCGAGCATCACGTCGATTCACCAGTCGAAGTGACGCCCGACACCACGCCGGCGGTCAGACAGAAGGAGGGGCGCATCCGAGATCCTGTGCGTCAGCGACGCGATCGTCATTGACCGAGACGTATTCGTCAGAGTGCCGCACCTCGACGCGATCCCCAACGAGCGCACCGTCATCAATCACACCGTGCACCACGACAGGGAGACATTCCCGAAAAATGCCTCCGGGCTCACCTTGGTAGCGAACCGGGAGTTTCTCGCCATTGAACGAGATCGTGAAGCCGGTGACGCCATTTGAAATATCGACCGAACCTTGGTCAACGGTGCCCTGCAGGCGAATCCGACGATCGCCGTCACAGCCCTCACGTACGCCCACTTCATCGACGTTGCAGTAATAGTCGACCGCCGACGTGAGGAACTGCGTAACAATCACGCCGCCAGCGACGAAGACCATCGCCAGCACGACGAGGGGCACAACATTGCGTTTGCGCTTGACGCCAACGGCGGTGCCGTCGACGTTGGTCCGTGGCGAAAGATCCATGTCGGAGCCGTCGGTCGGGTTCGTTGGGTTCGGTTCGGGCGTCTCGTGATCAGCCATGTCAGGCGACCATCTCGTTTCTGGGAGTGGAACCCGCTGCTGGCCGCAGCGAGTTCATGAAATTTTGCTACAGCCAGTACTTGTCGTCGTCGGGAATCTGCTCAGCCAGCTTGCGCCCCGACCGGAGTGTCCGCCATGCAAACAGGCCGACTGTGGCGAAGGTCAGGAAATAGCTCCCCAGGATGAAACCTGCGTCTTCCATCAGTGGGCTCCGTTCTGCTGGCCGGCAGCTTCAGCACGGCGAGCAGCGAGTGCATCGTCGAGACCGCGGTCGTCGAGCATGTCTTCCATCGCCAACGCTCGCGTGCGGTGCAGCATCAACCAGACGTACAGGAACGTGAATGCGATGACACCAACAAAGAGGCTGAACAGCATGATCCCATCCATCTTTGTGTCGCCGTCAAGGTTGGCCACCGTGGCCTCCTGATGGAGGCTGCGCCACATCTTGACGCTGAAATGGACGAGCGGTATCTCGATGACAGCAATCATGCCGAGCACAGCACTGCGCTTGGCGCGTTGCTGATGACTGCCGCCCAGCCGCCGCACCGCGAGGTAACCGATGTACGTAACGAACAGCAGCGCAGTGGTGGTCAGCCGCGCATCCCACTGCCAGAAGACGCCCCAGGTCAGGCGTCCCCACAATGAACCAACAGCGAGCGTGACGGCCACAAACGCCACACCGATTTCGGCACTAGCACCCGCAGCACGGTCCCAACCGAGCGACTGCTTCTTGGTAAACAGATACAGAGCCGACGAAATGGCCGTGACGACAAAGGCGAGGTACGCCAGCCATATTGTCGGAACATGCACATAGAGAATGCGAACTGATTCTTTCTGATCACGGTCGGCCGGCGAGAAACCAAGGCCAAAAGCAACGAGCCACCCCATCGCTGTGAGGCAAGCAATGCCGACAATGCGGGTGGCACGCGTTCCGGTCGAACGGCGCGGCAACGGCGGTTCGCTCGGTTGCACCTCGGTTCTCGCTGGATCAATCGTGGTCATCTGTTGCCCGTCGTTCGTTCTCTGGGTGATGGCTATGTGGCGATTGCTCGCCGCTCGAATTGTCGATCGACTACTCGTCGATCAATGGGCCGAACGCCAGCGCTCCGCCGATACCGAATGCGACAGCGAAAACCGCCAGAAGGCCGACCCATTGCCAACCTTCTGACACCGCTGCGCCTGCGGTACCGACCGCTGATTCGACTGCTTTAGTTGCTCCGATCAGGACCGGCGCCACCGCAGGAAGCGTCAGCAGCGGAAGGAGTGTTTCGCTGCCTTTGAACCCTGCGGCAAGGCCTCCGTACAGGGTACCTACCGCAGCGAGCCCACACGTCGCGGAGACCAGTGTCGTGACGAGGAGCACAACGGCAACTACCGGGCTCTGCGCCCCGGTCGACGTCCCACCGAGCAGCACGTCGACCCCGCCGACCGTCATCGGGGTCTCGAACAACGCCAGCACCGCGCCACTTGATTGAATCGACTCTCCGTAAAACACAACTGCCGCAAACAGCAGCAGTATTTCGAGCACGAGAAGTTGGACCGCAAGTGCCATGGCCTTGCCGAGAAAGATCGCTCGCGCATCGATGCCCGCCACCCGCATTGCGTCGAGCGCCCCATCGTCAGTCTCGATAGAGAAGGAACGTTGCACCAAGATCAGCAAGCTGAACGTCGTCGCCAGCCAGATCAGACCCGGCGCAACGGTGTCGAGCACATTCTGCTTGTCCAGTGCGAACGCAAAACTCACCATGGTGATCCCGGCGAACGGCAGCACCTGGTTGGTGACGATCTTGCTTCGTCGCTCAACTCGAAGGTCTTTCGCAGCGATCAAGCGAGCGACCTGCCAGGTAGTCATTTTTCGTCTCCGAGCGCAATGACCAGGCCGGCGATCACCTCGACCGAGCGGGTGGCCAGATTGCCCGCCCGCTCGAGTTCATGGCTTGCCACCAGGATCGTGGCGCCCGAACCTGCTGCCTGGGCGAGCGTGGCGTCGAGTTCATCGCGTCCCGTTGCATCGAGGCCTGCGTGGGGTTCATCGAGCAGCCAAACCTGTGCCCGTCGAGCAACGAGGCATGCCAGTGAGGTCCGGCGCTTTTGGCCTGCTGACAGCTTGCGACACGGCACGTCGGCAAGCCGTTCGGCTACACCCATTCTGGTCATCGCTGCGTGTATCTCGTCGGTGGATGCCCCGACGGTTCGCCCCCAGAAGTTCACGTTCTCGCGGACACTGAGGTCGAGGTACAGGCCGTTTTGATGGCCGAGCAGTCCAACATGCTGACGAACGAGTTCACGCTGCGTTGCCAGGTCGAATCCGAGAATGGTGGCCGTGCCACGTTCGACCGGAAGTAGCCCAGCACACAGTCGGAGCAGTGTTGTCTTGCCAGCACCATTCGGGCCACGCAGCAGCACGATTTCACCGCGTTCAACTGTCAAGGAAGCACCAGCGAGTGCAGGGAACTGGCCCAGAACCGCGACGACACCGTCGAGCACGATGACTGGCCCGTCGGCCGGTGCCGAAGAAGGAGAAGGTGCCGGCGACATCATTGGCTCGATACCACGCTAATGGGGGCTGTCGACCTGTCGCCTTTCGACCCAAGAAAAGTCGGGATGCAAATGTGGCGGGTGCACAGCAAGCGCAGGGCGAGAGGCGAACGGCGACGAAACGTTCTGAGAATCGAGCCAGCAAACGACCAAAGTTCCCCCGAGCCAGCAAGTAGCTTCACCGCAGTGGCAGACCTTGATCCCAATGCGCCCGACACCGACAACAGTGTCGTAGAGCAGCGCAGCGCGCTCAGGAACGACCAACCTTCCAACGACGTTGCGCCCTTTCCTCCGCCGGCCAACCCCCCAAAGCTGACCCGTCGCGGCCGCCTTCGCAAATGGGACCGGCCGGCACCCCCGAAGGACTGGCGCTGGTGGGTCGGCAATTTCGGCAAGATCCTCATCGCGGCCGGCCTGCTCATGTTCGGCTTCGTCGCCTATCAGCTGTGGGGCACCGGCATCGAGACCGCTCGCGCCCAGAACCAACTCGAGAGCGAGTTCGACGCGCTCCTCGCCGATTCCCCTCCTGTCGGAGCCCCTGAATTCACCTCTGGCGACGGCAGCGAAACAGCACCGGTCACAACGATCTCCGACTCAGCGAGCCAACCGGTCACCGCTCCTGACCCTGACCCTGACCCTGCAGGTGTGCAAGTGCCCGTGGAGCAGCAGAACATCGACATCAACATCGAGAACGGCAGTGCGCTCGCTCGACTCGAAATCGCCCGAATCGGCCGCAACGACATCGTCGTTGCCGGTGTCAGGACGAACGACTTGAAGCGCGGCCCTGGCCACTTCCCTGATACACCGCTGCCCGGCCAGCTCGGCAACTCAGCGATCGCCGGCCACCGTACGACGTACGGTTCACCCTTCTTTGATGTCGACGACCTGCAGCCGGGCGACGAGATCATCGCCACTACCCTCAACGGACGTTTCACCTACCGGGTTACCGGGCAGCGCGTCGTCGCGTCGAACGAGTACTGGGTCGTCGCCACCACCGATCCGACGAAAGCTACGTTAACGCTCATCTCGTGCGATCCGAAATACACCGCCCAGAAGCGGATTGTGATCTTCAGCGAACTCGTCGCCTCGGAATCATCGCCTGTCGGTGAACCCATCCTCAACTACGGCCGACCGCAAGAGCCCGCCGGACCCATCGGCGAATCACCCGAAATCGACCCTGGCACGAATGCTCCGTCAGATATTGAGCAGCTCGACCCCGAACAGTTCGCCGAGGCACAACCGGCCGACGAGCCTCTCGAAGGCGATGCGTCAGTCGTCGACTCGAACGACAGCATCACGATCGACCTCGGCGATACGCCGCTCGAATCCGACGACGAGGTACTCGGGACCGACGCTGTCAACGAGGGCCTCGCCGATGCATTCAGCGAAGGCTGGTTCAGCGATCCGTCGGCCAACGGCCAAGTTGGCATCTGGGGCGTTGCGCTTTCGGTCATCGCCGCTGGCGCCTACTTGATCAGCCGCAAGCTCCGCCGCGACTGGGCCGGCGCGTTGATTGGCCTGCTGCCATTCATCGTCGCCCTCTACTTCTTCTTCCAGAACGTCAACCGGCTGCTCCCACCGAACCTCTGAGCGGGCGTGGCCACCATGGAGAGAGCGACGGGCCGTTTCGCCAACAGTTAGGTCGCCGTGAAGTTGGCGAAACGCTTTTCGAGGAAGGCCGTGCGGCCCTCTTCGGCGTCGGCGCTGGCCCACGCTGTTTGACGCGCTGCTTCGAACTCAGCCAACTCGTCGGGCTTGGCACCGAGAGTTTCCAACCCGAGCTTGTGAGCAACCACCGTCAGGGGTGCGAACTGGGCGAGGCGTTGCGCCCACTCCTTGGCGTCGGACAGGTCGCCGAGGCGATGGATGCCTCCGAGAGCGTGCAGCCGCTCAGCTGAGTAGTTCTCGGTGCCGACCAGCATCGCTCGGGCAACCGACGGGGTGAACTCTTGCGCGAGTCGACCGATTGTCCAGTGGTCGATGGAGATCCCGAGCCGCGCCGCCGGGATGCCCAGCATGCTCGAAGGTGTGGCGATGCGGAGGTCGGCCGCGATCACCAACTGCGTGCCAGCGCCAAGCGCCGGGCCATCGATTGCAGCGATCACCGGCACCGGCAGCACACCGAATCCTCGCAACACGGCTCGAAGGTCCGTGGTGAACTGGCCCTCTTCGACACCGTTCAGATCGGCACCAGCGCTGAAAGCCGGAGCGGCCCCGGTCAGAACGACCGCCCGCGTCTCGCTCGGAGCACGAGAAGCGATCTCCCTCTGTACGTCGAGGAGTTCAAGCAGCGTCGGATGATCGATGGCATTGCGTCGTTCGGGCCGGTCGAGCGTGATGATCGTGACTCGGCCGTCACGCTCGATGTGCACCGTCATCGCTGCGTCCGATTCAAGGGCGTCGGAATGAATTGCTGGCGGCCGACTCGTAGCATGATGGAACTGTATGTCGAAGACCGACCCCGAATCCCAAGCGGCTGTGCCGATTGACCCGTCAACTGATCCTGTCCGGATCAAACGCGCCAAGATCGCAAAGTGGACGTCGCTCGCCAACCGCGTTGGCTATCTTTTCGTTGTGCTAGCAATGGCACTGTTCTTCATGGCGTTCGCCTTCGGATTCACCTCGGTGATGGCAACCCTGGTGATCATCTCGCTGGTGATCGGCTGCGTCCTACTGGCACCGTCGATTATCCTCGGCTATGCCGTCAAGGCCGCCGACCGCGACGACCGCGAACGCGGCCTCTGAGCTCCTGCACGGAGCCCTTCGTCACGGTTACCATGTGGTAACTCCCATGTCTCAACGCCTTTCCGCCCCTGCCCGCCGCGAGCAGATCCTCGATGTTGCACTCGAAGTCTTTGCCCACGCCGGGTTCCACGGTGCGTCGATGAACGACGTCGCCGATGCTGCTGGCGTGACGAAGCCGGTGCTGTATCAGCACTTCGATTCCAAGCGAGACCTCTATCAGGCGTTAATCGCCGAGGTTGGCAGCCGATTGCGGAACAACATCGACAAGGCTGCTGCCGAGGCAACCGATGGCAAAAGCACGACTGAACTCGGCTTTCGCGCTTACTTCCGTTGGGTTGCCGAAGACCACGACGGCTTTCGTCTGCTCTTCGGCTCCGGCTCTCGACGTGACGACGAGTTCAATGAAGCGATTCGCCAGATCACCGCTGACTCGGCACAGGCCATTGCGCCGCTGATCGCCGTCGATATTGACGAGTCCCACCGCAAAACGTTAGCCCACGCGCTTGTCGGCCTCGCCGAAGGTGCCAGCCGCAGGCTGGTCGAACTCGGCGACGAGTTCGACCCCGATGAGATTGCCGCCGAAGTCAGCGCCCTTGCCTGGGCCGGTTTACGCGCCGTCTCGCCCAAATAGCCCCGGCCTCTCCTCCCATTCCCCACCCGATTCGCGTCGACGTTTCCGTTGGAATGTCCAACGGAAGGCTCGACGCAAACGTGATTTTCCATTCGAAGGCGTGAGTTGACAGTTGTTCACTGATGCTGTTGAGTTGTGTCTAACGACCACACTGGAAGAAGAGAACGCCATGACCGACCTACAAAGCCGCCCGAATATCGAAAATAAGTACCTGGCCGGCAACTACGCCCCAGTCGAATCGGAAGTCACGGCGCATGACCTTCCGGTCATTGGCGAGATCCCAGTCGAACTCGAAGGTCGCTGGCTCCGCAATGGCCCGAACCCAGAGTCCGTCGACGATGCCGTCAAGCATCACTGGTTCCTCGGTCAAGGCATGGTGCATGGCGTCCGGCTCCGTGGCGGCAAGGCCGAGTGGTATAAAAACCGCTGGGTGCTCGACAGCGCCAACCGTGCCGCAGGGCTCTTCGGCGCCAACACCAATGTCGGCGGTTTCGCCGGAACCACGTGGGCGATGGTCGAGGGAGGCAACCCGCCTGCCGAGCTGAGCTACGACCTCGAGTCGCGCAGCGTCAATCCGTTCCACGGCACCCTCGACGGCCCCTTCACTGCTCACCCGAAATACGACGCTGCGACGGGTGAACTGCACTCGATGAACTACCACTGGCCTGACCTCGTCGACCACGTGAACTACACGGTGGTCGGCAGCGACGGACGCGTCACAAAGAACCTCGCCATTCCGGTGGCCGACATGCCAATGATGCACGACATGTCGCTGACCGAGAAGTACGCAATCGTCTACGACCTCCCGGTCACGGTCAACATGGACGTCCTCGTCGACGGCTATCTCTTTCCGTTCAAGTGGAACGCTGACCGCGCAGCGCGGGTCGGGCTCCTTCCCCGCAACGGCACGGCGACTGACATCGTGTGGTGCGACGTCGACCCTTGTTATGTGTTTCACCCCTTGAACGCCTATGACGCCGCTGACGGCACCGTCGTTGTCGATCTCTGCCGGTACGACAACATCATGGTCAACGACCGACAGGGCCCGTTCGCTGAGACTCCCCCCACTCTCGACCGCTGGGTCATCGACCCGGCAACCCGCCGGGTGACCGAGACTCGGATCAGCGATCGCCCGCAGGAATTTCCCCGCCACAACCCCCGTTTCGGTCTCCAGCAGCACCGCTTTGGTTACACATCGGAAGTCCTCCCGGCAGACGAGGCCAACCTGCATGGCGCCACACTGAAGACCGACTTCGAAACCGGGAACGTCGAGGCATACGAGTACGGCCCAGGCCGCGGCGGGGCCGAGCCGGTATTCGTACCGAAGGCCGAGGGCGCCACGGAAGACGCCGGCTGGCTCCTTACCGTCGCGTACGACGCCACCACCGACACGAGCGATCTCTGCGTGCTCGACGCCGAGGACCTCGGACGCGGCGAAGTCGCCCGAATCACGCTCCCCCAGCGTGTGCCATTCGGCTTCCACGGCAACTGGGTCCCGGATGCTTCAGTGTCACCGGCTTGATTGGCCTGCGTCCGGTGATGTGCAGCGGCGCCAGGGCCGCTCGGCAGTAGGCCGTCCCAAGATCAGCCTCGAAAGGTCATGCCGCGGTAGCCGTCGGCAAAACCGCTGGAACGCAGTAGTTCGACGAAGCCCGCTGGGGTGTCGGCGCTCATCAGGGTGTCGCCGTTCACCTTGCGAACCTCAAGCGCCTTTATCCGTCCGTCGGTGACGAGCATCTTCAGCGCCCCAATCCAGCTGGTGTCGATCAACGCATTCGGGAACGTCACGAGGTGGTGTCCGCGCTTGTCGAACCAGACCAACGGCTCACCGGCACGCAGCACCGTCACCGACGACACATTCCGGGCAGGCCTGCCTGCCGTGGTGGGCCAGTCGAGTGCCCCGCCGAACGGCTGAGCCGGGTCGGTGGTGGCCAGCACGATCGGATCGGGAACGTTCTCGGGGTGTAGGAGCGGGTCGGGCGTTTCGCGTGCCGCACGCAACCGATCGACAGCGCCGGGCACTGCGAACTGAGCCGCCCCCAGACCGTCGACGAAGTATCCACGGCGGATCTGACCCCGCTCTTCCAGCACCTTCAAAACCCCATAGACGCTGGTGAAGCCCCCGGCGATGCCTTCGGCCAGGACGGCCTCGCGTGTGACCACGCCGTACCGCTCGACCATTTGCAGCGCCTGTGCATGCGACGCTTCGGTCGGGTGGACTGCCGGAAGCAGCAGCGGCGCGACCAGGCTCCACCGGCCCTGCCCGGCAGGTGGCCCGATGCGGTTCAACCGACCCGGACGAGGCCGGCCACCGCGACGCGCTGTCGAGTGAGTCGAGTTTTTCGAGCCGGCCTTGACCTTGGCACCACCCAGCACGGCCCGCAACGGCGCGAGCGAATCATTAGTGACCTCGCCCGCCCAGACCAGGTCCCAGAGCGCAGCAAGAATCTCGGGGTCGAGCGAACCCGGCGCCGCCGCACGCAGTTGGCCCCAAAAACTGGCACCACGCTCGGCGAGCAACATTCGAATCGCATCGTGAATTGCACCTTCGGGGCGCTCACGTTCTTCCCAGCCGGGCGACAGCAGCGCCAGCTGATCGGCAAAACAAAGGCGGATACGACCATCTTTTGCGCCGACCGCACCGGCACCGATCCACACCAACTCGCCTGCCGTGCACAGCTCATCGAGCATCGACGGGCGGAACCCGCGCACACGGGCCGGCAATACGTCGGCCTCGATTGTTGAGGCGACCAGCGCAGCGCCAGTGAGCATGCCGAGCGATTCGACGAGGCTGTCCATGCCGCGCCGATCGGCTGGGATGTTGTGCCACGCCGGGAGGAACCGGGCGAACGCAGCCTGCTCGACCGGCTCGACCTCTTTGCGCAGCGACGCCAGCGACCGACGACGCAGCTGGCGCAAGACATCGACCTCACAAAACTCGCGGGAGACACCCTCGGGCCGGAACTCACCGAGGACCACCCGATCTTCACCCTCAAGCGCCGCCAACGCACCGGCGATGCGCTCTGGCGGTGCCCCGAATCGACGGGCCACGTCGGTGTTGACGAACGGGCCGTGTGTGCGGGCAAACCGGCCCACGAGTTCTTCGAGTGGCCGCGCCACCGGCTCGGTGAACGCCATTGGCAAACCGAGCGGAATCGCGCACCCGAGTGCGTCGCGATACCGCGCTGCATCTTCACCGGCGACGTAGCGGACTTCGCCAGCCACCGAAATCTCGATGGCGCGCTTCTCACGGAGCAGCTGTCGCAGCCACTCCACAGCCCGTTCGTTCGGTTGACCGGCAGGAGCGTGCTCGATCGGTGCGATCTCGACGACTGCTTCGCCATCGGCCGCTTGGCCATCGCCAGCTTCGCTATCGGGCGCTTGCATTTCGCGTGCTGCGGCCGCTTCGTCAGCTGCCGATCGGCAACGCAGGTCAATTTCAGCTGCCGCCAAATCGCCCACCTTGCGCAGCACGTCATGCAGTTCGTCAGCGCTGCGCGCCCTGCGACCTGGTGTCAGACACTGCAGTTGCAGCTCCACATCGGCGAGCACCTCGGGGTCGAGTAGATCGCGCAACTCTTCAGCACCGAGAAGATCGCGCAACAGATCACGGTCGAGCGCAAGTGCCGCAGCACGCCGTTCGGCGAGCGGGGCGTCGCCCTCATACATGTACGCCGCGATCCAGTTGAACAGCAGGCTCGATGCCATCGGGCTGGCCTTGGCAGTGTCGACACTGACCACTCGCACCTTGCGACTTCGCAAGTCGCTGAGCACTTCGCGCAGAGCCGGGACGTCGAACACGT